>NZ_JBADWU010000048.1:0-106134 GCF_056203535.1 Candidatus Limimorpha sp.
TCCTAACCCGACATCAGGCGACATCAATATTGAAGTTCCCGGAATGCAACACATTACCATAACGAACACCTTGGGACAGACCGTCGTCGACATGGAGCTTGATGCCGATACGTCAAGCATCAACATGGCGCAATTCGGCACAGGCATGTATCTGATCCGCATTCAGACCGAAAACAGCTCATGCACGAAACGTTTTAGGGTGGAATGATTGAAACAGATTGAAAATTGTGGATTCAAAAGGAATCCTTTTGTTGAAGCCATACTTTGAAAACGTCTGTAAAATCAGACTGTTTCCAACTCAAAATCCTCAAATGAAACCTGCCAGCTTATCAAGTTGGCAGGTTTCATTTGAGACAAGCCACAATCCACAGGTCAAAAAACGAAAATATTCGTTTTTTATTATATCATAAAATATTATAAATCAATTTTTTAAATCATTTCAAGGCAAAAACATTCATTTTATAAAGATTTTTTTCTCCAAAAATGAATCCATTTTCAAAAAAAGTTGTACTTTTGCACTCGCAAATCAGATGGTGGGTGTAGCTCAGTTGGTTAGAGTACCGGATTGTGGTTCCGTGGGTCGTGGGTTCGAATCCCACCTCCCACCCTGAAGAAGAGGTTCAAACGAGCCTCTTTTTTTGTTGAATAAGGTCATTTTCATATTTTTCCCTATTTTTGCAACTCAAAACAAAAATCACACAATGAAATACTATCTTCTCCCCTTAGGCTGCCAGATGAACCAAAGCGACACAGGCCGCGTGCGCACCGTGTTGCATCGCATGGGATTTGTCCCGACCGACAACGAAGACGAAGCCACCATTTTAGGCGTCATCGCTTGTTCCGTGCGGCAGAAAGGCATCGACAAAGTGTATGGCCGCATCGAGAAATGGAACGCCATGAAAAACCGTCAGAATGTCATCACCTTTGTTTCTGGTTGCATTCTGCCTGCCGACCGCGTGCGTTTCCTCAAGCTCTTCGATTTGGTCTTCCCGATGAACGAACTGCCAAACTTCCCCGACATGATCCGTCAGTATGGCATCGTCACGCCGGCATCCTTGAAAATGGGAGAAGAAATTCCGTATCAGCCTGTGGTTCAGCCTGAAATGCCGCTGTTCAACAAACACGACAAGGTGAATCCTTCAGCCAACATGGAGCCTTTCTGGGCCATCACACCTTGCCAGGCATCGACTTTCGAGGCGTTTATCCCGATTCAAAACGGCTGCAACAAATTCTGCACTTACTGCGCTGTGCCTTACACCAGAGGCCGCGAAGTGTCGCGCCCAAGCGAAGACATTTTGGCCGAACTGAAAAGTCTCGTGGAAAGAGACTACAAGCGCATCACCCTGTTGGGACAGAATGTCAATTCGTATGGCTTGGACAAAAACGGCGAGGAAATCAATTTCGCCGAACTGCTGCGCCGCGTCGGCGAATACGGTAAGACATCGGGCAAGGAGTTTTGGGTGTATTTCACCTCGCCGCATCCACGCGACATGACTGACAAAGTCATCGAAGTCATCGCGCAATACGATTGTCTCGCCAAGCAGATTCACATCCCGATTCAGTCGGGCGACGATACCATGCTGCAGCGTATGAACCGTCATCACAACATGGAAACCTATCGCCATATCATTCAGACTATCAGACAGGTACTACCAACAGCAACCATTTTCACTGATATTATCGTCGGCTTCACCCACGAGAGCGAAGAGGAATTTGAAAACACGCGCAAAGCCATGGAAGAATTCAAATACAACATGGCTTACATTGCCCAATACAGCGTGCGTGAAGGCGCCGTCGCCTCCGGCTGGGACGACGACATCACAAAGGAAGTGAAGCGCGAGCGTTACCATCGCCTCACCGACGAATTGATGAAACACAGCCTCGTTTACAACGAAAGCCTGGTCGGCACGACCGTAAAGATGCTTGTTGAAGACCACGACCGCAAGAGCGGTTACCTCAACGGTCACACCGAAGGCAAGATTGTCATCCGCTTTGCCTCCGACGACGAAAGCCTCATCGGCCAGATCGTCAAGGTGAAAGTGACAGTTGCCACACCACTTTCCATTGAAGGAGAATTGGAATAAGGGTAATTTTGGCAATAGAACCAATCACAGCATTCCGAAATCTTGAATGTATGGAATATTTAGTAATTTTGCCAATCAAAACACATACAAGATGCAAATCAACAGATTCGGATATTTTTGGCTGGACACATGGGTGCTGGCCAACGTGATACAACTTACCACACAAGATTTCTGCACCCGTTACTTCAACCACGTCAATGACCCTTGCGGCCGGCAATACGACCAAATGACACAAGCTGCGCGTTCAGTTCCTGCCAATATCGCAGAAGGTAACTCACGGCATTCCACATCAAAAGAGACCGAGATGCGCCTCACCGATGTAGCACGGGCAAGTCTGGCGGAATTAGCCAACGACTATATAAACTGGCTTATGAGGCATGAGGAAATCCCATGGTCGGTAAAATCAGAAGAACACAATAGCGTTAGCAGCATTCCATTAGACCGTCCAACTTACAAAGACGATGTGCAGCATCTCAGCTGCATACACATCCTAAAACAAAAACACAAATTTGACAAATGGCTTTGCTCAAAAAATTCAATAATTGAAGCCAACTGTCTCCTTATCCTTTGTAATCGTCTTATCATGATGCTGGGCAAGCAAATTGAGAACCAACTTGAAAATTTCAAAGAGGAAGGAGGATTCACAGAAGCTTTAACTGCGGAAAGGCTTGCTTATCGGGCAGAACAAAGTAGCCAAACCGATGCCCCAATTTGTCCAAAATGTGGTAAACCCATGATAAAACGCATGGCTAAAAAAGGTAAAAACGCAGGCAATGCTTTCTGGAGTTGTTCAAACTATCCTGAATGCAATGGTACTAGAAATATTTGATTTTCGTAATACCGAAATTACGAAATAACGTTATAACGATACAATCGAGGCGTTAAAGCCAAGCTAACTGAAAGACATATTTATTAAACTTTCCCCAAAAATCGAACTATGAAAATTGCATTCAAGACATTGGGCTGCCGCGTCAACCTGTTTGAGACTGACGCCTTGGCATCGCGATTCAAGGCCAACGGCTACGAAATTGCCGAAAGCAACGAAAGCGCCGATGTCTTCATTGTCAACACCTGCACCGTCACCAACCAGAGCGACCAAAAATGCCGCCAGGCCATCCATCAGATACGTCGCAAGAATCCCGATGCACTGATTGCCATCACAGGATGCATGGTCAACAATTACAAGGAAGAGCTGCTCCAATCGGGCATTGCCGACTATGTCATCGACAACGAACGCAAAGCCGCCATTTTTGACATCATCAACGACCATTTCCAAAAAGGCGCCAGCGACCCAGAAGGCTACGACCGCGATCTTTTCAGTTATCAGCCTGCTTTCGATACTTTTCACACGCGCAGTCTCATCAAGATTCACGACGGCTGCAACAACTACTGCTCCTACTGCATCATTCCGACCGTAAGAGGCCGCAGCACCAGCCGACCTGCAGAAGACATCTATCACAATATCAGGGAAGTCGTCGCTCACGGCTTCAAGGAAATCGTTCTGACCGGAGTCAACATGGGACGTTATCAATACGAAGACACCAATTTCGAGCAACTCGTTGAAAACATTCTCAACATCGATGGTGATTTTCGCGTGCGCGTCTCCTCCATTGAGCCTGACCAGTTTTCTGACCGTTTCCTTGAACTCTTTCAGCACGAAAAACTGGCGCCACACATGCACATCTGCCTGCAAAGCGGTTGCGAAAACACGCTCCGGCAAATGCACCGTTTTTACTCCGCCGCCCAATTCCGCGAGATGTGCGAAAGAATCAAGGCCTTCCGCCCTGATTTCAACATCACGACCGACATCATCGTGGGTTTTCCTGGCGAGACCGATGCCGATTTCAAGGAAAGTTGCGACTTTGCACGCGAAATCGGGTTCAGCCACATTCACACCTTTAAATATTCCGTGCGTAGTGGCACCAAAGCCGCCACCATGCCCAACCAGGTTCCCGAAAAAGTCAAAAGCGAACGCAGCGAAATCATGCGTGCCATCTCCTTGGAGAACAAAAACCGCTATTTCGGCATGATGCAAGGCCACACCCAACGCATGTTGATTGAGCGCATCGATGCCAAAGGAACGGCAAAAGGCTATGGCGAGAACTACATTCCGATACAAGTCAAGGCCATTAATGCCGAAAGAAACACCTTTATTAATATAAAACTTTCGGAATTCGAGCATTGCAATGATGAAGACAAGATGAACTTTACAGGAATAATAATATGATTATCAACAAATTAAAATTTTACAACTCAGAAAGATTAAAAAAATTGAAATTTTAAGCGTTTGTAACGATAAAAGTTGTAATTTTGCAGCCCGATAAAGAAAGAAACAAAAAGTAAAAATAGATATGGCAAATCACAAATCGTCACTCAAGAGAATTCGTCAGACAGAAAAAAGACGTTTGCACAACCGCTACTATGCCAAGAGCATGCGTAACGAAGTTAGAAAGTTCAGAACATTGACCGACAAGTCTGAAGCAGAAACCAAGCTGCCAAAGATGTACTCAATCATTGACAAGGTTGCCAAGCGTGGTATCATCCACAAGAATAAGGCTGCCAATCTGAAGTCAAAGCTGACGAAATACACAGCAAAGTTGGCTTAATAAGAGTTTTTTCATCATAATGTTGGAAGCCTCTCCCGGTTTTTCGGGGGAGGTTTTTTTATTATTGATGTCAATATTTTAACAACAAAAAAAACTACTGACTATTAGATTTTTTTGAACCTCTATTCATACAATTTAGCGGACACTAATAATCTACAATCAGTTGTGGTCTTGGTTGGTTGGATACCCAAGAATATTCTTACACGGATAACGGCATACACCATTTGAAGTCCTCAATCAAAGGCTCGACCTGCCGCCAAACTTTCGGGAATACGGGCGTATCTTCGGTGTCTTCTTGCGTCAAGCCATGGACTTGCGTATTCCAACGGCAATAAAAATTCGGTTCGGGCAGAATGAGGGCATAAAACTTGTCGGTGATTTCACCATCGCACACCACAACGATGCCAACCGAGCAGACACTGGTCAGATTGTAATTGGCTGTCTGTCTCAAAATCTATGTCATGGTCACTCGCCAACCACCACGCGTTGCATTTTGCAACCGTTTTCAGTCTCAATGCGCAAGAAATAAACGCCTGTTTCATACCGGCTCAAATCCAACACCACCTGATCGGCATCGACAGCAAGGCTGAAGACTTTCTGTCCCAGTGCATTAAAAATGGCGATTTGCTTCATGCCATCAGCCTTGACGGTCACATTGCCATGGGTAGGATTCGGCGCAACGCAAGCCTCAATCTGTGTTTCACTTACGGCATCATAATCACCAGCAATGATAGTGACATCATCCACATCCAATTTATATTGGTCGGTGCAGTTGAAATGGCGAATGGCAACGTAAATCATTTGACCTTCATACTGGCTCAAATCGGCACGGTATTCCGTCCATTCGCTCTGGCCCTTGTTCCAATTGTTCGGGATAGTCCATTCGGCAATGGTCGTGAAATCAGCAGGATCAGTGTTTCCTTTGGTAGAGACTGCCACGCCAAAATGTTCTTCAGGATAGATTTCATCGTGCGAGCAAGCCCAGAAACTAATGCTGGCATCGGCACTGGCCAAAAACTGACGCGAGACGAGGTAATTGTCTGGAGTAAGGACATTTGGATATTGATAGGATTCCGAGCAAGCCCAGCCATCGGTTTCATTGTGACCCATTTCGGTGCCTAACAGATGACCATTGAACCAATCATAACCATCGCCATCAGCATCAATGGTAGTCCAATCGGTGAGAACAGGTTCACCTTCAAAGTCGTAAGTGTATGTCACTCCCCTATTTGGAGCATTAAGGAACGTGTTTTCAACAGAGAAATTCTGAGCATTCAATTGACCCAAGCCCATAAAAGCGAGCATCACCAAAAAGAAAGATTTTTTCATTTCATTAGTATTTAAACGGTTATCAAAATGGTTTATTTATTTTGCAAAAATAAGTTTTTTCCACGAGCAAGACCTTTTATGAAGGAATAATTTATATTTTTGCAGTCCATAAAGGACCCGTAGTTTAATGGATAAAATAAAGGATTCCGGTTCCTTAGCTCAGGGTTCGATTCCCTGCGGGTTCACAATTTTATGCCATATCTTATTGATTTTCAAGATATGGCATATATTTTTGTACAACGATTTTATGCATTCGCAGCACAAATTGTTTCTTTAAAGTCATTGCAAATACAGATTCTTCACGTTCCCAAGATAGTGTTACAAAAAGTGAGCCCGGAGTCTGCTGACTTCAGGTAGGTTTTCAGCTTCCGCTTCAATTCGGCATGCCTACATCTTCTTTAGAATCATACTTCCGCCGTAAGTGACAGAAAATCATAGTTGCGGCGGAATAATAATTGCAATTTTGGAAATAAATCGTACCTTTGTGAGTTGAAAAAGAGAATCTTATGTCAGATAAAAAAGAAATCAAGGCTTGCATAGCCTTTCTCGAAACCAATCCGAAGATCGAATACAATCCTTATCCTTGCTATCCAACAGAGGTCACACAGGCATTGGGCTTTATGGGACCAGATTATGATTATTTGTCGCATTACGATGCACTCATGGAATCGGGAAAAACGATTGAAGAATACAATCTGGACGAACTGAAAACCATGTTCACTTTCATCAATCGGGGTGAGCGTTTTTGCGATGGGCACATTGCGTCCTTCGTCGAAAACGGTGAGTTGCTGCGGCTTTTGAAGCGGCTGTTAGAGATGGTTGAATCGTTTTAGGTTTAATCGTTTATTTGTTGAAAAGTGGAAAGTTGGAAAGTGGAAAGCGTTTTTGAACTTTTTTGAACAATCTTGAACAATTTTTACTGATAACTGATAACTGAAAACCAAAAAAGTATGGATTATTCCCTCGTCACAACATATAAAACCAATAAGGTCTGCTATTTGATTCTTCCCGAGGGTGTCTCGAAAGATTTGAATGTTGACTTGCAGGAACTTGCAGAGCGTTTCTCACTTACATTCGTCATGATTGAAGGCGTCGATTGGAACAATGACCTCACGCCTTGGCCTGCTTCGGGCGTGTTCAAAAAAGCAAAGCCTTTTGGCGGACAAGCTTCGGTTTTCCTGACGAAATTGTGCAACGATATCGTACCGAAAGCAGAAAATGAATTGGGGTTGATAAATCCGCAAAGAACTTTGATGGGCGTGTCGCTTTCGGGATTGTTTGCTGTTTGGTCGGCTCTCAATACCGCTGTCTTTCAAAATGTTATCAGTATTTCCGGCTCATTGTGGTATGATGGTTTTGCCGAATGGGTGAAGACGCGCGAAATTTCGCCGAAAGTGGAAAACATTTGCCTTCTGTTAGGCGAAAAGGAGAAAAAAGCCAAGGAAAAACGGATGGCGACGGTGGAGGAAAAGACCTCGGAAATCGCAGCCATGCTAAAGGAAAAGTGTCAAGGCAAAGTCGTTTTCGAGCTGGTGGAAGGAACGCATTTCTCGCCTGTCGTGCCGCGAATGGAAAAAGCATTGGAAAGGCTTGTTTAGAAAAATATTGTTCGGCCTATCGACATTTTGTCCTGTATTTTTCTTCCAATATGTTGATTTCAAATCCACAAATTCACGTTTCAAGCCTTTTTTTCTCCATGTTAGGTTGCTCAATTTTTTAGTGATATAATTTTCCCTATTTTTGTCCATTCAAATTCTTATGATATGAAATATTTACTTGAAAAAATGCTATTGCTTGTTTTTGCAATCCTAAGTATCGGAAACACGGTTAAAGCACAGCAAACTGAAATTCAAGCTGTTATAACACGTCATAACGGCGACGAACAGATTTACCAACTCGACGAAAACGACAGGATTTCTTTCCCGAACGACGAAATTCTGGTCATCACCCAAAACGGAACGGACATTCAGATTCCCATTTCCGAAATCCGAAAAGTGACTTTCAATGAAGTTTTAGCCACGGCTGAAAACGAAGCGAAAAACATCGGCATTTTTCCAAATCCTGCCGACAACAGTTTCACAATCAGCGGAATAAACGGATTTCAGCAAATGAACATTTATTCCTTTGACGGGCGTTTGGTCAAGCAGGAAACCGTCGGTTGCGGTCAAAGCATCGACATCACTAAACTGCCGCAAGGACTTTATTATGTGAACATTAACAAACAGAATTTCAAACTGATAAAACTATGAAAAAGACCTTGACACTCATCATTGGCGTTCTGTTTGCCATCAGTTTGAATGCCCAAAACGAGCAACACCTCTACCTGCACCATTCGGGAGCCGTCATTTACAACGATGCGGTTCACAATATCGACGGCATCACTTTCCAAGGCAATCCGGCATCTGCCGTCGTCGACGCCACAAGCGGACAGACTTCATTCCCCGTCACGATGATTGACAGCATCACCTTCGGCATCGAGGAAGCCCCTTCAGGCGACATCGTTCGGATTGTTTACAACGGCAATTCCGTTGAAATCACGAATCCGTTTTCAAATGAAGGTGTCAGCGTTTCAAATAATCAGGCCGATGTGGTGGTCAGTTCCTCAAAAGCAAACGTAATTTATTCATTGTCAGGAACAACAAGCAACGGTTCCATTACCTTCATGAGCAGCAAGGATTTTGACCTCATCCTCGACAATGCCAATCTCTCAAGCGCAAGCAAGGCCGTCATCGACATTGCGTCCGAGACAAATGCCACCGTCGAATTGAACGGAACCTCCACCCTTTCCGACGGCAGCAACGGGGCACAAAAGGCTGCAATTTGTTCGGCTAGCGACCTGACTTTCACCAAAGGCGACGGCACTTTGAACATTAACGGCAACACAAAACACGGCATTTTTACAGAAGGAAACCTTATCGTTTCCAGCGGGGAAATCATCATCAGCGATGCCCAAAGCGATGGTTTGCACGTCGATTCTTTCACCCAAACCAATGGAGAAATCAGCATTTTACATTCCGGTTCCGACGGCATAGACAGTTCGACCGACATCAACATTTTTGGCGGGTCAATCAGCATCAACTCCACAAACGACGATACGAAAGGCCTCACCGCTTCGGAAACCGTGAGCATCTCGGGCGGCACGGTTGAAATCAACACTTCGGGATACGACAGCAAAGCCATAAAGTGTGATGATTTGGTCACCATTAGTGGCGGAAGCATCGAAATCAATCATTCCGGCAACATTTCCAAAGGTATCAAGAGTGCCTATCTGAATGTCAGCGGCGGTGAAATCACCATTACCGCATCAGGAAAAACCGTTGTGGAACAAGAAGAAAACCAAGAAGTTACATCCTACTGTTCTGCCATTAAGATTGATACCGAAATCAACATTACAGGCGGCAATTTCAACATCAATTTGCCAAGCTCAAACGATGGCGGCAAAGCCATCAGCTGCGACGGAGACGCCATCATCAGCGGCGGGACTTTCGAACTTGAGACTCACGGCGACGGCGCAAGCTACACCGTTTCAGGCAACACGAAAGATGCCTACACTTCTTCGTGCATCAAATGCGACGGCAACCTGGAAATCCTTGCAGGCAATCTCACTTGCACCAGCACCGGCAAAGGCGGCAAAGGCATCAATGCCGACGGCAACATGACCATCGGACACGCCGATGCGCCCGACAGCGACCTCATTATCAACGTTTCCACTTCGGGTGAACGCATCACCATTACCAGCGGCGGCGGTGGAGGCCCTGGAGGAGGCCCAGGAGGTGAAGGCGAATATGCCAATCCTAAAGCCATAAAATGCGAAGGCGACATGACCATCAACAGCGGCAGCATCACCATCAACTGCACCCAGAACAACGAAGGCGGCGAATGTCTTGAAAGCAAAGCCCAAATGACCATCAACGGCGGCAACATTGAAGCCTATTCGAAAGGCGATGATGCCATTAACACAGCCGACAATCTCACTATCAACGGCGGGACAATCTACTGTCATTCCGACAACAACGACGCCATCGATTCCAACGGCACACTATTCATCAATGGAGGCCTCACCATAGCCAACGGAGCCCGACAGCCGGAATGTGGTTTCGACTGCGACAACAACCAATTCAAAATCACGGGCGGCATTGTCTGTGGCACAGGCGGCGACACCAGCAACCCGACGGCCAATGTCTGCACGCAACCATCCTTGAAAATCAACACACAAGCAGGATATGCCATCCAAGTCCTGAACGCTTCGGGCGAAGTCGTAGTGACCTACCAATGCCCGACCCTGCAAGGCGGCGGCGGTGGCGGTCCGGGCGGTGGCAGCGGCATCAAGTTCCTACTCTCCCATCCCGATTTTGCCACCGGCCAGACTTACACCGTGAAATACAACGGGACAATTTCCGGCGGCGACAACTGGAACGGCTACTACACGGGCAACGTCACCTATTCAGGCGGACAGCAGACCACCGTCACCCTCAATTCCATGGCAACAACCGTCAATGCCGGCGGCGGCGGATGGTAAAAACAAAGTTTTTCACAAAGACCTATATTGGCAAACAGGGACAGGATTTCCTCGGACAGCCGATGCGTTAACGAAATGAGGGCGAATTAAGCCTTGGCGAATGGCACATTTAGCGATAAGGAAAGCGATGGCAATCAATGTGTAGGAGAAGAAGCGACATACCACCTAAAACCTCAAAACGAAAACCACAAACGCACTGGCAGATGGTTGGAGGGCTTATGGAATTTAGGTTGGATTTGCGGGAAATATAGACCTATAACGTTTTTGTGGTTGAGTAAGAGAAATGAAAAATGGCGTAACTTTTGGTTGTCACCTTGTTACGCCATTTGTTCAGCGGAGAGAAAGGGAATTGAAACAACCCTTCTATATTCTTTCATTCAGTTGATTCTCAATAATTTCACTTTGTGTTTTTTGACGTTTTTGCAATTGTTTTGACCCGTTTTTGACCCGAGTTGCGGAGAGATAACTTTCTCTCCGCAAGCGTTTTGCGCTCTCTTTTTGACCCGTTTCTGACCCGGGATTTATTATTTTTAGTGCATAAAAGATAAACCATTCGATTTGAAATTGAGAAGAAATCTGTCAAGTTTATTCTTCCTTTTCATATAGTTTTCAAGATGCTTTTCAAGACATTTCCCATTATCAAAAATAGGTTCTTTTCCTTCGTCATACAAATAGCCTTGGATATAACTGTCACTTTCTCGGATGCAATCTTCAAAATCACATGAGAAAGAATCAAATTCACTTTTGTAATCAAATCCGTCTATGGCAATGTATTCTGCGATAACGGAATAATTTCTGTTTTTTACAACGATTGTTTTTGTATCGAAGTAATAGTAAACGCAATAGGGATATTTTTTGTAAAAATCCAGATACAACATGGCTGTCTTTATCTATTATTCTTCAAATGAGTTAGGGCGTACGTGCTCGTCCATTCTATAAGTCCTTGCGCCGATTTTGACAAACTAATATCGAAGCCTTTCAATTGTCAAAATCTAAGGAAGACACAGCCCTGTGCAAATCTTGTATCTCTCCTGCTATAGAATCCGCAGCGTTTTGAATAGATGCAGATAACAGAATGGAAGAAATCAGCTCAGGGTGATTTTTAGCGTATCCATCACCAAACTTTTTATCAATTTCTCTTTTTGCATCTACCATGTCACTTAACACATCAATAATGAATTTAGACATTTTTCTTTCCTTTCTTTAATATTTCAATGTATTCATTCAAGTTCTGAATGATTTTGTCTTTTTCAATGCAGTTTTCACAGACTTTGGCCTGTTGACTCTCTGGAACGTATTTCTCTGGCCAAGTCAATACATCAACAGGTGATACGCCAAGTGCATTACTTATTTGTAATAATCTGCTATAGGTAATATCACTTTCCCTACTGATGTAAACAGAATATGCGGGTTGCTTGATGCCTAATATTTCAGCGATAACAGCCTGTTTAATGTGCTTTTCCTTTCGAATTTCCTCAATGTTTCTCAAAATGTTAATCATAATGCAATTATATTTAATTGATTTTCAATATTATGTAATTTTATGAATAAAAATATTACTATTTACTTGTAATATATTACTTTTTTGTAATATATTTGCATTCGAATTACAAATTAAATACATAATGAAAGACGAAGTACAAAAAACGCTGAAAGAGTTTTTCGGCGAACTCTCAGAAAAGAGTAAAAGACAGGTCATTATAGACTTGCAATCAAAATTAAGAAGACCATACTCAACCGTTTACTGCTGGATGACAGGAAAGAGAAACATCGCTTCGCCAACGGAAGCAGACATCGTGTGCAACTACATCCGCGACAATTACCAAGTCGAAATCATCGAGGAAGGAGGCGCGAAATGAACGGAATGACTTACTTTAAGGAAAATTTCCCGAACATCAATCTCCTGCTTGACAACCTGTTCGGCCAAAAAAAGAATTTAGCAATCGATTACCTACATGTCCTTATCAAGCATCCTGGACAATGGCTCCCCGTGCTTGTGCTATCGGGAGAGCAGGAATCCGGAAAGACAACATTTTTAGATCTCGTAAAGAGGATCTCGAATGGTGAAGCGGTAATAACCGATATCTATAGACTTGTATCTCGTTTCAATGAAAAATGGGCTGGGAAAAGCATTGTGATGGTAGATGATTTCTCCATATATAGAGATTGCTTTGAAATCTTTCACGAAATTGCTGCACACAGACTTATACAACGCGAAAAAAAAGGAGAACTGCCAGAATTGGTTCAAAACGACACTCGTCTTATTATCTCCTCGAATCAGCACGACGATCTGATCAACCTTCATCGATATGCCGATCTTCCTGAACGTTACTTTTGGTATGTCACAGATGGAAAGCATATTTCCGATATTGACCATCAATTTTGCGGACGAGTACTATCCGAAGCGGATGAGTTCAGCAAGTTCCTTTGTGACACTTATCACCTTGGAAATGCTGTCGAAATCATCGAGGAAGGAGGCGCACGATGACACATACCGAAATCATCACGCGGCTTTGTGAGCTTGTTGCCTGTATCGAGGACATACGACAGAGGACGAAAGACGATTGCTGCTGGGTTTGCGACGAGCTGGAGGATGTCAGCGAACAAGTGCAGCTTATCGCGAAGCGTGCCTTCAGCATGAAGGACTTTGACCGCATCGAAGAACTTTCCGCACAGCTGGACACCGAATTGAAAGACATAGACACCTCCGACCACAACGACATCCGCCGAATCGCAAGAAGCCTGGTGCTTCAAGAGACAGGAATGGACAAGCTGGTAGAACGCCTGCTTAGGCATCATTACAGGAATTTGAACAAGGAAGGAGGCAAGCCATGAAACTCAACCTGCAAAAAGTCGCTACCAAGTATAGCGCAGTCATCGACGGATATAATGTGGAATTCGGCTGGTACGACAGCGGACGCGCATTCATAGCCGAAAATGGCAAACTGCTGAAAGCCTATAAATGTTATTCGTTTTATGTACCAAGTGAGAGCAAGCTGCCTGGAAAATATTTCGAGTATAATTCAATTAGTTACGATAAGACTCTTGATGGCATCGTGCGATTCCTTAGAGCTAAATATTGCAAGGAAGGAGGAAACTGATGATTCGCTTGCTATACGTTGATTTATTTTGCGGTGCCGGAGGCACAAGCACAGGCGTTGAAGCCGCAAGAATCGGTGGCGAGAAATGCGCCAAGGTGATTGCCTGCGTCAATCACGACCGACACGCCATCGCCAGCCATGCCGCCAACCATCCAGACGCACTGCATTTCACTGAGGACATCAGGACTCTCAATATTGCACCGTTGGCAGCGCATTTGGCAATGTTCAAAGAACAGTGGCCAAACGCTAAGGTGGTGCTTTGGGCTTCGCTCGAATGCACCAACTTCAGCAAAGCCAAGGGCGGTTTGCCTCGTGATGCCGACAGCCGCACGCTTGCCGAACACCTATTTAGGTATATAGACGTTCTTGATCCCGATTACATACAGATAGAGAACGTGGAAGAATTCATGAGCTGGGGCGATGTGGATGCCAAGGGCCATCCGATCAGCCGCGACCGTGGGCGCAGCTTCATGGCGTGGGTGAACCATGTGCGCAGCTATGGCTACAACTTCGACTACCGCATACTGAATGCAGCCGATTTTGGTGCCTACACCAGCCGCAAACGATTCTTTGCCATATTCGGCAAGAATGGTTTGCCAATGATGTTCCCTGTGCCTACTTATTCCAAGAACGGCAACGAGAGTCTTGAAATTTTCGGAACTGTTTACCACAAATGGAAGCCTGTAAGTGAAGTGCTCGACCTCGATGACGAAGGAGAAAGCATCTTCACACGCAACAAGCCTCTTTGCGAAAAGACACTTGAACGCATCTATGCAGGTCTGGTCAAGTTCGTGGCTGGAGGAAAAGACGCTTTTATCGTGAAATACAATTCTGTCAATCAGAAGACGAAAAAATACGTTGCTCCTGGTGTTGACCAGCCATGTCCTACCGTGGCGGCTCAAAACCGCCTTGGTCTGGCAAAGGTTCAGTTCCTGTCAAAACACTTCAGCGGAGACCCTAATGGAAAGAACATCGGCATCGACCAACCGGCAGGAAGCCCAACCTGTATAGACCATCACTCGTTTGTGACGGCTTTTTATGGAAATGGCTTTAACCGTTCTATCGAGGAACCGGCACCAACGGCTACGGGTAAAGACCGCTTCGCATTGGTGACGACTCAGTTCTATCAGAATGAGTATGGCGCAGGCGGACAATTATCGTGCTTGGATAAACCAAATCCTACGGTAATGCCTACGCCAAAACAAAAGCTTGTTTCGGTGAAACAATACCTGATGAATCCGCAATTTGAAAGTTCTGGCGGCAGCATCGACAAGCCTTGCTTTACTTTAATTGCGAGAATGGATAAGATGCCGCCATATCTTGTTTCAACGAATGAAGGTGTCGGAATAGCCATCTTTGAGGATGACTCGCCGATGACAGTAAAAGTCAAGGAGTTTATGGCTTTATACAACATCATCGACATTCGTATGCGCATGTTGAAGGTCAAGGAACTGAAGCGCATTATGGGATTCCCGTCTGACTATGTCCTTATAGGTACACAGAGCGAACAGAAAAAATACATAGGTAATGCCGTAGAGGTCAACATGGCCAAGGCATTGGTGGAAACATTGGCAAATTGCATTAGCGCATGAAAGGAGCATCGAAATGAATAGGAATGAATTTGTAATAAGGCACAAAGTGATTCAAGACATAATTGACAATTTAGACCTTCAATTACAAGAACTAAGAAAAACTTACAGGAAAGAAAGTAATCTGTTTCCTAATGGAAGTATAGTTGATGTGTTTTTCAAGAATGGCGAAACTATAAGAGGAATTATCGATAATGGTTGGAACTTAGACCAAGATACAGGCTTATTTCGCCCCAATCTTTTTAACCTCTTAGAAAGCGGTGGAAAAGGTTAACGCATTCAATACGATTATGATAAAGAAATCGAATCGATTGAAAAAATCGGAGTGACTTCAAAATGCAAAGATTGCGCATGGAGAGTTCTGAAATATGGCAGAATGTTCTGTTTTATCAGAGTAACGGAAAAGCCAGCAGGATTAACAGCTGTTGAAGTCCGACCTGAAGATATAATGTGTGAACATGGCTCACTCGTAACATGGTATGCTGAAATTCCTACGGCAAAGAATTTCCAATTGGAAGCTTTCCAATTGGAAGTAATCAAGGAAGGAGTCTCGAAATGACACCTAATGAATTCATACTGCGATTATATGAATGCGACAAGCATACGAAGATTGTGCTCAATAGCGGAGGATTCGAAGAAATAGAGATGAAATTGTTCATGCTCAAAGATGCTATTACAGTCGAAAGACTGTTTGTCGGATTCGTCAAACACCAATGGTTGTATGTGATGGACGGACGGGTAGTGATGAAAGGCGGACCTGTCAAGGACATCATCTATCACCATGACCACTACAAAGAAAACAGATTCTACGAGATAGTAACCGAAAACGAGGATACGAAAAAATGAGCAAACAACAAAAATTCCGCATCGTCGCCGACCTGTCAGGCGTGTTCACGGTCGAGGAACAGCAAAGCTGCTGCTGGATCAAAAGGTTTATTGCCGGAAAAGGCAAAGACGGCCTTGAAAGGGCCGAAGAATGGCTTGCAAACAGAAAGGACTGACATGCAGGGTGTATTATTCGACATTGAGGAATTCACATAAAGAACTATTTTACCATGACATACCTGAAAGAACGTTTAGGCCAATTGGGGATAACTGACGAAATTAACACCTTCCGCGCCATCGGCGAGGACGGTGTCCATTCCATTGCGGGCTGGAAGTTTTTCACTGAGACCGAGAAAGGCGACATTTCCATCAACTACCTTTCGCCCGACGGTGCCGTGGAGTGGTACAACCACGGCAACTCGCAGACGCGCCAGTTCTCGCGCATCCGCAAGGCCTCACCGGGCGATGGCCCTAAATACGTGCAGACAAAGGGAACGGAAAGCATCCCTTTCTCGACACCAACCGTCATAAAAGCCTACAAGGGCAAGGAACAGATCAAGACGCTTTACGTCACCGAAGGCGAATTCAAGGCTTTCAAGCTCTCCATGCTCGGTGTGCCCTGCATTGGCATAGGCGGCATACAGAACTACCGCAACCGCGACAAGGACGAGCTGCACCCATACATCATAGACATCATGCAGCGGTGCAAGGTGGAAAACGTGGTCCTGCTTTTCGACCGCGACTGTCTTGACATGACGTGGGCCGAAGGAAAGGAGCTGACGACGCGCCTCAATTCTTTCTACAATGCTCTCAACACCTTCAACGAACTCATCAAGCCTTACGACGTGCAGCTTTATTTCGCCCACGTCTCGCGCAAGTGCAACGCCGACCAGAAAGGCATCGACGACCTGCTTTGCAGCAGAAATGTCGATGAAGTGAGCGTGCTGGCAGAGCTGAAATCGCTGACCGCAGGGGCTAACGACCGCCAGTATATCGACACTTACCGCATAAGCGGGCTTGCATCGGGCAAGATTAAGCAGATTTTCGGGCTTTTCTCGGTTGAGAATTTCTACGAGAATTACCACGACGAACTGAAAGACCACGATTTCAAGTACAACGGCATCGTCTATTACATCAACGACAAGGACAAGCCTGTCCGCAGCTGGGGCGGCGCGCAAAGGCAATACATCCGAGTGGGTACGGCCTACTACAAGCTAGTCGTCAAAAAAGAGCCAAACGGACAGGTCGAACTCAACCTTGAAGACTGGAACGCCGACACCATCAAGGCCGACTATTCCAACTCGAAGGAATTCCTGAAGGGCATCGCCAAATTCGACGCCTTCACCAACATCCCAGAAAACGACCCGGCGAAATACAAGGCGGAAATCGTTTCGGAGAAAGACGGCGTGCGCTCTATGCTTTACAACCGCTATTGCCCTGTGACGCACGTGCCTTCCGAAGGACGGTGGCCTACCATCAACAGGCTGCTTCACCACATTTTCGACTACAAGAACAACAATGGCGAATCGATGTACGAGTTTGCTCTCGACTATATCCAGATGTGCTATCTGAAGCCATGCCAGAAACTTCCGATACTTTGCCTCATAAGCACCGAACGCGAAACCGGCAAGACCACTTTCCTTAACCTCTTGCGCTCCATCTTCCTTGAGAACATGAGGATTCTTGACAGCGAACGCATCTCAAGCAAGTTCAACGGCTCATGGGCCGGCAAACTCATCGTGGCTGTCGACGAATCGTTCATCGACACCGACAAGCCGACGGTTGTCAACCGCCTGAAGATGATTGCCACCAACCCCACCATCCCGATTGAGAAAAAGGGAAAGGAAGCCGGCGAAGTGCCTAACTTCTCGAAGCTGATCATGTGCTCTAACGATGAGACGAACTTTCTGAAGATTGAACTGGAAGAAACACGCTACGCCATCATAAAGGTCGGCACCATTCCTGATGGACAGCGCGACCCGCACATGCTTGAGCACATGAACGCCGAAATACCGGCCTTCCTGTTTTTCCTATCAAACCGCCAGCTATACCACGAGGAAAGGAACCGCCTGTTTTTCGCTCCCGAAGACTATGCGACTCCGGCCTTGAAGAAAATCCAGTCACGCACAGAGAACCTTCTGGTGAAGAACTTGAAGTATGTGGTTGAGAAACAGTTTGAATACAGCCGAAAGGATTTTGTAGAGATGTCGCTCGACAGCATTTATGACCTGGTCAAGGCTCAGTATAATTTCGCCGACAAGATGAAGATCAGGGAATTCCTTAACGACAAGGGACTGGTGGCGCGTAACGCGACCAACTTCAGAATCTATACCGATGACATCAACTATATCGAAAGGAAAGGAAGAGTTTATCACTTTGAAGCAAAGGAATGGCTTTCGGAAGAGGCTTTCAACTCGATTTTTGTCGAAAACACTTGATTTTTTTTTCTTTTAACAGGCAAAAAAAAAAACGGAAATTCAAATAATAGCGTAGATTTCGTAGATAATGTAGATTAAAAATGGAAATCAGCAAGTTACATAAAAACATTAATTGTAGATATTGTAGAAATCGTAGATTAATAATGTTGAAATCTACGGTAACTACATTAATCTACAATGTTTTTGAAAATTTTATTCTATTATATTTCAGTGATTTAAATAGTAAAAACAACGAAATCTACAAATCTACGTCGGTTTTCGTAATTGCCCTGATTTTTTTTTCAAGTACATTAATAATCAAAAACAAAAAAACATGACTATGGAAGATAAAAAAGTAAACATGGAAAAGAAACACGATGATACTTTTGCAATGCAAGAGTTAGAAAGGACAATCTTAGTTCCCGTGGAATCGCACATCTATTCGTATATCACTCAGTCGAGGCAAAGCGAAGTCATCACGCTTGAGCGTGACAGTACTTTGTTGGCTATAATGAAACCTCATCTTGAACTGAAACCTGTTTCAGATGAAGATGTCGTAGAGGTTCCGGAAGGCTATAAGATGCTTCGCATCGTTGTCCCTGAACTCAGGCAGGTTTACAACCACAAAAAGAAAAAAGTGATTTACTGCGACACATTGTTTCGAGACAACCTGTCTCCAAAAGGCGTGAAAAAAGTAAACAAATTCTTCAAAGACAACTTCAAAGACAAGTTCAGAGTCGCAATGGACATCTATGTCGAAAAGCAATATGACGAAATGTCTGATTCCGATGAACAGCATCGAATCAAATTGAAGAAAGGAATCACGACATTCCTCCTACAATATCATATCGAACCAACTGAGAAACTCATCAGAAGTCTGAAAATGGACTATATTCGGCATCGAGATAAAAACGAAATGTACAGATATTCGCCTGTTTTCTATTGAATTTTACACGATTTCGTGTAACCGAAATTTCAACTCAAAAAACAAAAATAACACGATTTCGTGTAACCGAAATTTTAACTCAAAAAATACATAATTATGACCATCGCAGGATTGAAAAAAATAGGCTTCATCGAGCAAAACGAAGTCAACGATGTTTGGGTGCAGCAGGAACAGCCCGCCCAACGTGGAGGTGATGACCCCGTAATCGACAACGCTCATTGGTTCAAGTCTATTGACCAGTCGAACTCTTCAATAAGTGAGCAAACCGTTGACGAATCGGACGGAATGTGCTTTGAATGTAGCGTTTCGTTTGCAGTCCGAACAGAAGATGACTTGAAGCTGGCGCGCAAATATGTCAAACGCCCGGTTGTCCTTCATTGCAATACTGTTGACGGACGACACTTCGCCATCGGCACAAAGGAATATCCTGTCCGTATGCAATGGGACGAGAATTATGACGGCATCAACACGCACGAAACAAGAATTTCGGTTCAATACCGCACACTTACTGGCATACTGACACGATAAATCAGTCACCGAAGAAAAATGCGTCAATTCTATTTTTGCATTGTTTCAAAAAGTACAGACAATGCGAAAGAATACGCTTTACCAAATTGCCAGGACACGGCAGTGGATGCTCGACCCTATGAGCGCCTCTGCTGCGCTTGGCTTGTATCGTGATATGGTTGGGGCTGCACGCCTCAAATCGAAATATCCAATCGTTGAATATGACGAGACTGATGACGATGAAGAATTGCCTCAGTCGTATTACCATTATACACTCAATCATTCCGACTATCCGTCGATTCCGGAAGGCTACCTCGTCAGCGTCATACGCCTCGAAGGTGTGATGATGCGTGACGGAACCATGTGCCAATACGGAACGCGAGAAATCGCACAGTTCCTGCTTCAAGGTGACAGACACTCTCGCGTTCTTGGTACGATCCTGCTTGTCGATTCCGGCGGTGGTGCTGCTGACAGCGTGCGCGACTTGGCAGATGCCATCCGCGCATGTGAAAAGCCTGTTGTTGCCTATTGCGACGGATATATGTGCAGTGCTGCATACTATGTTGCTTCCTACTGCGGTGCCATCATGGCCCACGACCGCCGCAACATGATTGGCTGCATCGGAACGATGATCGAGATTAGCGGCTACCCGAAAAAGTCCGTTGACCAAGATGGCTACATCAGCTTGCGCATCTATGCCGACGGCAGTGAGGAGAAAAACTCCGATTATGAAAGCGCCCTTGAAGGCGATGTGAAACCTATCCGCGAAAACCTGCTGAACCCTCTGGCTGAAGACTTCCGCAACGATGTGAAGGCCAATCGCCAAACGGCGACTGACGACCAGCTCAAGGGACGAACCTATTTCGCTCAGGATGTGGTAGGCTCACTCATTGACGGCATTGGAAACATGGAAGATGCCGTTGCAAAAGCAATTGAAATGTCTAACAAAAAAATTACTGAAATGAAAGGATTTGAAGCATTGCAAAACCTTTCCACCTGCCACGACCTTCAGATGGTTGACGGCCATGTTCAGCTTAACGGCGAACAACTTGCCGAAATCAACTCACATATCGAAAGCGGCAACGTGGAACATGCTCTCGTTGAGACTAACGACGAGACCATCACTACTCAGGAAAATCGCATCAACGAACTGACCGAGGAAAACGCTACTCTCCGTAGTCAGATCGAGGAACGCGATACTACCATCAGCGAATTGCGCACGCAACTCGCTGAATCCAACCATGACACGGATGAGACACATCAGGCCGTGCACAATGGTAATCACAATCCTTCGGATGAAGCCGACGACGGCCTCTCTCCAATGGAGTACGCACGTAAACACGAAGAAATGTATCACAAAATCTAATCAACATTATGGCAAACATCACTTTAGCATCACAACTGGTCAATTCAGGACAGAGTTTCCGCGAGTCCGCTTTGGCCGAAGTACTTTACCGCATCAGCGACAATCTGAAGTACATGCGTCACACCTCGATGCTTCGCGGTGACGACACATCCTACATGCTTCGCGGCAATGGCGAATTTACGCCATACGACCCTGACGGCGAAGAGAAGGATCCTGGCAGCATCAAGGCACGCACGCTGACAACCCGTCACTGCGAACTCTTTGAAGGCTTCGACCCAGAGAACATCTACAAGACTTTGTTCGACAAACCTCTGTCGAAGTCGAAGATTACGATGCCTATGGTTAAGGCAATCGCCATCGAAGACATCCGCGTGGCAGCCTCAAAGCTGAACTTCGCAATTTGGAGCGGCGTTTACAACGCAAGCGGCACTCACAACCTCGACAACTTCGATGGTTTCGACACCCTTCTCGCGAAGGAAATCACAGCCGGGAACATCACATTGGCTCTCGGTAACTACATGCAGTTGGGTCAAATCACGCCTTACAACGCTGGTGACAAACTCAAGCTGCTGTGGTCGATGGCAAACAGCCTTTTGAAGGACAACAACCAGACCTTGTTCATGGTCATGCCTTCAAGCGTTCGCGACATGTATGTCGATTGGTGCACCAACCACTCGAATCAGAGCCTTGCTGCAAGATACACCGAAAAATTCAACGGCGTGTATCTGCACAACACCAACGACAAGTGCGTGCTGGTTTGTCCTCCTGGCTCCGACAACATCAAGCACATCATCCTGACTTCCATCAACAACATGCGTCTCGGTTCTGACGGCATTGGCGAAGGCGAAAACGCAACAGGCGAATACTTGCTCCGTCTGCACGGCACCAACCCGCGCAAGGTTCAGGTTTATACCGACTGCTGGCTGGGCACTCAGTTTGAGGCCATCACAAAGGAATATCTGATGTGTGCTTCGTTCATCGGCAACAACGCTGCTACATACGCTGTGACCGACATCGAATCAATCGACTTCGGCGAAGTCGTTGCTGATGCAACAGACACTGAAGACATCACAATCAGCGGCGTGAACCTGACCAGCTCATTGATGGTTTCCGTCAATGGTGGCGATGGCAAGTTCACCGTCAACAAGAGCACCATCACTGCTGATGAAGCAATGGCTGAAGGCGGACAAGCTGTCACAGTCACATTCGCTCCAACTGCTGCAGGTGCCAAGTCGGCAACCATCATCATTGCTTCGGCAACCGATGACGTGTATCTCGAAATCCCTGTAACTGGTAAAGGTAAAACCGCTTAAAGATAGGAGGAAGCAACTATGAATTTAGCAGACATTGATTTCACTATCGGTTCGGTCAACCCTTCGGGCATCAGCGACATCGTTTATTTCATCCCGAAAAACGACATTCAGGCTTGGCCTGCTATCACTAACGACTTCGAGGCGGCAACCACAATCGACAACTATGTGCAGTATGGCACCACTGGAACCTCTCCGGCATTGGACTTCACGCTGAAGACTGGCAAGAAGTGGTTTCGTCTCTACACCACACAAGGCAAGGGCAAGTTGAGTTGGGAATATATCGGCGAAACCGACTGCAAGATGGTGACCAACAAGGCATCACTGTCTTATCCGAGAATCACCAACGAATCTCGCGGCTTGGCCAAGTATGCCTCAAACGGTGACTTCGTGTTCATCGTGAAGCATGATGGCAAGTTCTACGTAATCGGCAGTCCTGACTACCGCGCTACATTGACACCTAACGGCGATTCCGGCGATGCTGCTGGCAGCGCAAAAGGCATCACCGTTGAGATTGAATGCCCAGACGTTACTCCTCTTCCGACCTATATCGGCGACCTCGTTCTCAGTGACGGCACGCTCGACTGCGCCACTGGTGAGTTCACGCCAGCTGAGTCTTGATGAGTAATCCGGTAGTCAGTTTCCTGACAACCCGAAACGGCTACACTTTCGACGAAGGTGTGGCCGTTTTTGCCAAGTATTGCCGTGACAAATACGCAGTCGAGCGCGTCATCAGGTCACACAATATGGCAATGCTAAATAACGAACTGAAGAAATTGGCACATGTGCCTGGTTTAAATGATTCAGATAACGTTCCAAAAATTACAGAAAATGCTTCCAAACCTATTGAAAGCGTTCCAAAAGTTGCTGAAAGCGTTCCAAATCCTGTTGAAAATGTTCTTGGAAACGATGAAAGGCATGTTACCTACGCAGACCTCAAACATCACAAATACACACGCTATGAGGACATGCCGACACCCGAAACGCAGCAGCTTTGGCTGAGAAACAACGACCGCTGGCATCAGAAACTTGACCTTTTCGCCAAGATGAAACTCATGGACGAAGGTGATGAACTTGCCAAAGTGCGCAATGAGTTGGTCGAATTGAGCCGCGAACACCGCGAATGCTGGAACCTGATTGACGAATTGTGCGAAAAGTTCTATACCAAGAAAGATGATCCAAAGCAGAAACCATCGTTCAATGTCAGCACATATCGTGCCTACATCTGCAAGAAACTGAAATGCGAATCGCTGACCGACAAGCAGTTGGTCGAATTGCAACATCGCGTCAACGAAATGATTGCGGCACAAGTCTCACTTGATGAAGACACGTTGAGGAAACTGCGCGAAAAGGGAATATCATGCTGAAATTTTAAAAACACTGAAAATGAGAAACGACAGTCTTGACCTTGTAATGAATCATTTGTTCGAGAACCCGAACAAAAGGACAGAACTGAAACCAGCGGACCAAAAGCTGCTGGAACACATAGAGTATTGCTTCACGCTTCAACTTTCCAATCCGTTGTACACCGACATTCAGGTGCGGAATGCCTTGATGGTGGAATTCAGAATGAACCGCCAGCAGGCCTACAACATCATGCAGCTTACGCAGGTGGCGCTTGGCAACGTGCAGACGGCAAAGCGCGAATGGGTGAAGTATGAAGCGCATTACATGGTCAAGAATGCTGTCGAAATCGCCCTCAAAGGCGACAACAAGACCGCACAGACACTCATCCGTGCCGCCGAAGCCTTGGGAAAAATCTACCGCACCGACCTCGACGACGGAGAAGTGCTCGATGCAAAGAAGTATGTGAACATCGAAGCGGTCCAAATCGTGACCGACCCGACCGTGATCAATGTGAATCTTTCCGACAAAGACAAAGAAGAAACACGCAAACTGATGGAAAAATACCACATCAAATTCGATGACGATGCCATTCAGGATGCCGAAATCGTGAACGACAATGAGCCAGGTCTATCTTCATAAAGGTCAACTGCTGTGGTATAGGTGTCTCGCCAACAGCAGCGTCAACATCTGCAGCCGCCGATGGGGTAAGTCGTACCCGGTCGGTTTGCAGATAATGACTAATGTTCTGGAAATGCCTCGTTCAACAGGCGTGTATGTTGCTTCGACATTCCGGCAAGCGCATAGTCGCACCCTTCCTGCTGCATTGCAAGCCTTGGAAGCGTTTGGGTGGAAACGCGATGTGCATTACGTCATCGGGCACAAACCTGACCCCAAGCTCGGTTTCGATACTCCGTTGTTCCAACCATCCGACCTGAAAGATGTAGTGTGGTTCGCAAATGGCACCATCATGGTCATCGTGAGCCAGGAAGTCGTTTTGTCGGCAAACTCTATGACGATTCATTGGCTTATAGGTGATGAAGCAAAAGGCCTGTCTTACGACAAGTTGGCAAACGAAATATTTCCTGCTATCGGCGGCTCGTCTCGATACTACAACGACCCAGCCAAATATCCTCATTTGTGGGGCAAACACTTTTTCACGGATATGCCAGCGACCAAGGACGGACAATGGCTGATTCAGAACTACGAAAAAGAATATGACAAAGAGTTGTGTGACGACATCATTCGATTGGAAACGCTTCGGCAACGGCTCCTATGCGAAGGACAAACACGGCAAGCGGCTGCACTTGTGCCGAAAATCAACGTACTAAGGAGCAAGGCACTCTATTTCCAGGAGCGTTCCATCTTCGACAATATCGCAATCGTAGGCAACGACTATGTGAAGCGATGCGCCCGCGACTTGACGCCGATGGTCTTCAATGCGTCTATCCTGTGCAAGCGTGTCGATGAGGTTGATGGCAAGTTCTATGTCAATTTCGATCCGAATCTTCATACCTATACTGCGACGAACAACGACCTGCTTGATGAATACAAGAATAAACCGTATGATAGTCTGATAGACAATGATGTGCAGAATAATCAACCTATTGCTATTGCATTTGATTACAATGCCCAAATCAATTGGCTCGTTGCAGGACAAATACAAGATTCCATATTGCGAATCATTCACAGCTTCTTCACCAAGAACGACCGCCGTTTGCGAGAAGTCGTTTCTGATTTCTGCTACTATTTCCGTTTCCATAAAAACAAGACCGTATGCTATTATTACGATGCCACGGCCAAGGCGGTGAACTATGTCGAGCGTGGGCACGATGCCGTTTTCGTTGTGCGTGACGAATTGCGTAAAAACGGATGGACCGTGCTTGAAAAAGACATGGGCACACCGATGCACCACGACCAGAAGCACCTCATCATCAACAATGCACTGCAAGGAAGCGAGAAACTCGTTCCGATGCTGAACCGCGACAACAACGAAGAATTGATCCAGGCAATACCGCTTACAGGCGTCACCATCAATTCGCTTGGTTTCCGAAAAGATAAGTCGGGAGAAAAAGCCAAAGAGACACCAGCCACATTACCATACGAATTGCGCACGGATGGCACCGATGCAATGGACACGCTTATCCTCGGTTGCATCCTGAAACCATATAACAATGGCAGCTACAAATATGTCTGAGTGCTGATTTTTGCAAATTTCCTCACTTTTTTCTTGCACAATCCGAAAAAGCCCTATATTTGCAGCGTCAAAATTCTTACGCGGCACGAGAAACAGCCGCACCACAGCGGCATTTTTTATGCCCACACATCTTGAACAACAAAGTCATAATTGGCTTCGAGGGACTCGGTAGCAGTAATGCCCGAAGGTTTGCGTAAGAACCTTGACACCCCTATCGGAGCCTTTTTGTTTAACGTCAAAAACTTACGTAAAATGTTCATTCAACCATCAAAAAAGGCCAAGAAGGAAGTGCGTTCCTTCTACGGCAGCTGGCTTTCGGGCCGCGAAAGCAACGAGGTGTACAACAACAGCCTGCGCCGCTACATCACCGTCAACAGCTACGTCAGCGGGCGCGAGACCTCGCACTACGCATCGTTCAACCCCCTCACCAAGGCGATGGTCCTCACCAGCTTCAACGAAATCATGCGCTACGCCCGCAAGACCGGCGAATGCGAGCCGAAGGGCAACCGCGGCCAAAGGCGTTTCGTGCGCCTCATCAGCCTCGAGCGCAAGGTCAGCGGCATGGGCACCGCCCGCCTCACCGTGGGCGTGAAGCCCGACGGCCAGCTGGTGCAGTACTGCATCACGGCATCAACTAACCTGACAGGGAAAGGAGGCTTGGCATGAAACAGAAGGAATTCGACATCGAGATGATGAAGCTCGACATAGAGCTTAACCGTAAACTCGAAACAAAGAACGCCGCCATTGATGTTTTGAGACAAAACATCGCAAGAAAAAATGACGAAATCTGTGATTCCTACAGGAAAATCCGCGAAATGGAGCAAGCCGTCCGCGACCTGGAAGCCGTCAAGCGCCAGTACAGAATGGACACCAACTTGAAGCGTCTCGAACTGAAGCAACAACTTGACGAGGAAGGAGGCGAGGAATGACACGCACCGAGATGATAACGCGCCTTTACGAAATGGTGGCTGAAATGGAAAAGATGAAGCAACTTGATTTTCTTGATGCCGACGAAAAGCATTGTATTACTGAAATTAGCAGTTCCATATACTTGCTGTATATCGCCATGCAGCATTGATAGGAAAACAGCTTCAATAAGCCTCGCCCGAAAGAGCGGGGCTTGGCTATCTGGCAATTGCCTGAGCGGAACTTCACGTTCCCTTTGCCTGAGAATGCGGAATTTTAAAAATTTTTTATGGCATATTTCGCATTTTTCAGGGGGCAATTGCCCCAAGCTCCATAGGGCGGCGCGGGGTCTTCTCGCATCTTTAAAGGCGTTTTGGAAAATTTTCAAGCCTTATTTTGGTGAATGTCAATATTATGCGATTTTCAAAATTTGACAGCTTTTTCAATCAGGCGGAAACTGGTGGAATGGCGCGTTACGGCAGCATGATGAAGGTTGGCTTGCGGCAAAACGGAAGCGTGCTTTTTGTCACCGAAACCAAAAACGGACATCGTATGTTTGCAGCACAATTGTAAAACTATGGGACAAATCAGACAAGGAAAATTGTTCGAAATCGCGGAAGCGCTTGACAGCTTCAGCATAACTTGGATCACTGAGCATGGGCATCGCCACCATGAAGAGAATGCCGTATGCACATCGTTTCACTCGGAAGGCGACACGATGAACATCAAAAGCCCAACGATGGAGAGACCTGTAACGGTCATCCTCGACACCATCGTTGAATTTGCCGGAAAGGAGGTCGTTCTATGAGTGACAACATCGTTTGGATTGGCGAAAACACCGCCTTGCTCGAAGATGCTAAAGCCATCATGGTGCAGGACAGCAGCACATTCTTCGACGAAAGGCACCTCAACATCATCGAAAGCAGCGATTACCGCGTGGCTCCGTGGGGTTTCATGAACCTGTTGCCGCAGGAAATCATGGACAAAAGTGAGAAAGTTGAAATCATCGGGACAAACTGCGACTTCAACGCGCGCGTGTGCTATGGCAACGGCCCGAAACTGGCACGCTTGATCCGTGACGAAAAGACAAACAAGATTCTTGACTATTACGAAGTTACGGAAGGCAAGGAATATGAGTGGTTCGTGAACAACAACGTTCCGCAACTCGTTCTTGAGATGCTGACCGACCTGAGCTATTTCGCCAATGCTTTCCCGTGCTTTGTTTTCGATAAGAAATTCAAGGAGATAAAGCGTGTCTTGCATCGTGAAGCGATTTTCTCGCGCTGGGGCTTGGACAAGAAAGACCAAATCAAATGGTTGCTTTATTCCTCGAAGTGGGACCGGTCGTCGGGCAGCGTTCCTGCAAAGGAAGACATCGAAAGGTCGTATGTCATAGACGAATATGCCGCCGTGAAGGACATCAGGACGCAAATGGAGGCAAAAGCCTACAAGCGCGTGTGCATGGCTCTCTATCTGCCTTCTCCTGGCAGACCGTATTATTCTTATCCGAACTGGTACAGCGTTTTCCGTTCGGGATGGTATGACCAGATCCAGAGCATCCCCGAAATGAAAAAGGCTATCTTGAAGTACAATCTTGGCATACGCTACATTATCTATGTGTCGGACAAATACTTCCAAGCAAAGGAAGAACAGGCTGGCATTTCTCCGAACGACATAGAAGGCGGCAAGAAACTCCGTGACAAGATTGCCAAGGAGCTGAACGACTTCGCAGTCGGTGCTGAGAACCAGGGAAAGTCCATGACGGTCCTGAAGGAGATGACTGGCAATGGAAGTGCCGAAGAAAAATACATCACCATCGAGACCATCAAGAACGAGATCAAGGAAGGTGAGTTCCTGACCGACTATGAGACTGTTGCCAACATCATCAGTTATGCCATGGAGGTACACCCATCCCTAATCGGTGCAACTCCTGGCAAGAACTCAAATTCGTTGTCGGGCAGCAACATCCGTGAAATATACCTTATGAAACAGGCTCAGATGCGGCCGTTCATCGACCTCGTCTTGCGCCCGTTCTCAATCGTCAAGAAAATCAACAATTGGGATAAGGACATTTCGGTCGTTTTGCCGGAATACATCTTCACCACATTGGACCAAAACAAGTCTGGTAAACAAGAATCCACAAATTCAATCGCACAATGATTTTACAAAACATAGAAACAGCATCGCGTTACCTGCCATCGCTCAATTGGAAGATGGACAGCACAAGACTGAACGACTTTTTCGACCGCTCGCAGAAATGGGTGGTGGAGAAGATCATCGGTACGGACATAGAAGATTTGCTTGAAGCAGCTCTGCAAGAGGGTCAGGAAGACCCACATGCCGACCTGCGCAAATTGACATGCCGTGTCATCGGCGAAGAGGCTTACTTGTGTGCCGTCGCTGAAATGGACTTGCAACTGAGTGAGGCGGGTTTCGTGGTGCAGTCGAATGACGCGGTAAGCCCAGCCTCTCAGCAGAGGACTGACCGTTTGGTGAGTTCGCTGAAAGACAGGCTTGCCGCCGATTGCGACGCATTGGTGAGATACCTATGGAGATATAGCAAACCTGATGCCGCGTATGAAGACTGGCGCGGATCATTCCAGTTCCGCTACCTTACGGCGGCTTTCGTGCCTCGCTTGGAAGTGCTCCGACAGAATGCTGTCAGCAAGAATATTGAAACGTGGCAGGAGTTCTACGAACTCATCCCGATGATGGCCAATGCGCTGAAAACAACTGTTGCTTCTTATTGCTCGATTGAGCAGATAGAAACGCTGCTTGAGTTGTATCGCGACAACGAACTTCTTGAAACACACCGCAAGGCGATACGTTTCATCGAAATGGCTGTTGTTGCTTCAGTTGTCGGCACGAAAGAAGATGTGATTCATTATTCCATCGAGGCGCGCAATTACATGATCAAGCATGAAAGCGACTTTGCCGACTTTGCAGAATCGGACATCCGCGAACTGCCAGGCATCAGCTTCGATGCAGGAGGGATAGTCAATACTTTGTGATATGGATAAGATTGAACTGAAGGCTCCGGCATCGTGGGGAGAAATGACGGTTGACCAACTAAAGCTGGTCGTGAAACTCATGCGCCTTCAACTGACAAGGGAAGAACTGCTGCTTACGCTGTTTCTCAATTTCACAGGCGTAAAGAAAGCCGATGGCAGCTTCATCGCAGCCGATGGCCGACGCTTCACGATGACTGACGTACAGGTAATGGACTTCTGCAACCGCTTTTCGTTCATACTTGACGAGATGCCGTGCGACATCGCCAACCCGACTTCCGTTGACAGGCACCTCAACGACATCACATTCGGTAGCTATTTCCATGCCGATTCGCTCATGTACGGCTACCATTTGCGTGGCGACACGGAAATGGTGCGCAAGGCATTGGGCGACCTCGGAGAGAAGGTGGATAAGATTGACGACGACTATGCCGACCTTGTGTCGCTGTGGTGGACTGGCGTTCAGCAATGGCTGAAGGAGCAATATCCTCACGTGTTTGCCGGTGGCGAAGGAACGGGCGAGGCATACAGCCCGCTGAAGGCACGGCAGAACATCCTTCTGATGCTGAACGAGGGCAAGCCGCAGGACAACTACCGCATCGAGCAATCGCAAGTGCATGATGTGCTTGGAGCTTTGGAATATAGGATAGAACAGGCGCGAGCCATGGAAATGAGGATGAAATGAGCCACGAGATATGGGAGATTTGCCCGAACTGCGGCGAGGAATATGACGCGCACCTGCATTGGTTTGTCTGCCCTCATTGCGGGCATGACAGCGAAAAAGATGGTGACTGATTTTGTCACCGAAATTAAAATGGCAATTGCCATCTTTGCAGCGTTCTTTGAGACATTGATTTGAAATTTGTTTGGAAGGCCAGCCCGACGATGGGTATCTCACCACACCTGAAGGCTGGCCGCAGGAATAGCGCACGGCAACGCCATCTCACATTCTGAGACCATGAGAAGGTGCGACCGTGCAAGACTTAGCGCACGGCAACCCCTTCTCAATTCTTGTGGCCGTAGGAAATGGATACCGTGCAAAGCATACGGAACGCTGATGTTCTTGCTCTAAAAAAAAGTCCGAGAAACAGAATGCGTTCCGAAATGGCCGTGTAGCTCAGTTGGTTAGAGCAGCGTTGGGTGCCATACCGCGTTGGTCGCAGGTTCGAGTCCTGTCACGGCTTCTGTTCCTTGACCTCTGCCGTGCAATCAAGGCATGTCATGCACTCAATCTTCTTGTGAGTGCGGATGTAAATCAATAAATGTAAAACCAATAATGCCGCTGTAAAGGACAGCGTCGGGTGGAAGCCCCGCGTTTTTACAAATAAAGATGATCTTGGATAACTCGTTTCTGCATCCGCACAAAGGCAATAATCTAATAATCACATATATGAAAAAGGAAAGAAACTGGTTCGGAATTTTCGTCGGCGCAATGCTGATGGCGTTTTCCGCCTTGCTGTGTCTGAAAATCATCGGCACAATAGAACTGTCGTGGCTGTGGGTGACGGCGCCGCTTTGGGTGATTGCATCCATCTTCGTTTTGCTCATTGTATTATACAATGATTGTCGTGGCTAAAAACTTGGACAAGGAGGAAAATTACCTCCCGAAAGAGGAACAACCAAAAGAATAAGAAAAATGCGAACAATCAACGAGATAATCATACATTGTTCTGCCACCATAGAAGGGCAGGACTTCACCGTAAAGCAGATTGACAGCAGCCATCAGGCGAGGGGCTTCAACGGAATCGGCTATCATTTTGTCGTGTATCGGGACGGAACCGTCCATCGTGGCCGTTCCTTGTCGAAAGCCGGTGCCCATTGCCTCAACCATAATTCCAACTCCATCGGGATATGCTATATCGGCGGATTAGATGCCAACCGCAACCCCAAAGACACCCGCACGAATGTACAGCGCGAAACTCTGAAGACTTTGGTGCTGATGTTCAAGGAAATCTATCCCGATGCAAAAGTGCTTGGCCATCGCGACACTTCGCCTGACAAAAACAAAAACGGCATCATCGAAAAGTCGGAATGGCTCAAAGCCTGTCCGTGTTTCGATGTAGCTAAATGGTTAGAGGAGATTGGCTTATGAAAACCATAAGAATGTCTGTCTTGCTGTGCATCATGTTGGTTCTGACATGCTGCAAGTCGCGTAGAGATGTCGTTGAGACGGCATCGCGCGACATGTGGCAGGAAATCAACCTTGAAATGCGACGCATCGACAGTGTGTCGGTAGAGAACGAAATTTACAGAAGAGTTGAGATAGATTATTACTTTCCGCCTTCAGATTCTGCTCAGGATGTTTCGCGTGCAACAGAGGCTGAAAGTGACAGGCGCGGCGCTGTGCAACGGGTAGTGGTGGAAACAGGGCAGAAGTCACTGCTTTCCCGTTGCGTGGCCGACACGACTTCGGTCAGCGAAGTCAAGGCAGAATCGGACTTCAAATCCGTTAAAGCCAATTCAGTGAAAAAAAACAACTTGCCGCTGGCAATCGCAATAGCATCGTTGGCAGCGGCAGTTTGCTCCTTATTATTATATAGCAGAAAGAAATGAGATTGATTCAGATTGGCGAAGAAATGGTGCTGATGACCTGGAAAGAAACGGATGGCAAGGTCAGCGACATAAAATTGCGGACGATGCCTGCTCCGAGATTCAGGCATTTGACAGAACAATAGTTGCTTTTTTCATAATCTTTATATTTTTCCTCCGCAGTTTTCCCCGAATTGCGGAGGTTTTTTGTCTTTTTTTAGGTTGCAATGTTGCAACCTTGTTTTATATTGCAAAAATGTTATATCTTTGCAGCGTGATTCAAAGAAAGGAAAACGACAATGAAATGGAACGAACTTAGAAGACTGGCCGAGGAGAAAGGATGGAGGCTTTACCGGCACGGAGCGAAACACGACATCTACTCCCATCCCGACAAAGACTACTTCATACAGCTTGAACGGCACGAAGCGACGGAAGTGAAAAAAGGGATTCTCCAAAAGCTACTGAAACAAATCGGGGGGTGAAAATCCCCCCAGCCTTCGGGCATCGAAACAGAAAAGAAACTCAAAAAACAACACAATATGAAAACAGTAAAGGCAATAATTGAAAGAGGCGATGATGGCACCTACGGCGTGTGCGCCCCGGAACTCGAAAACGTAATCATCGGCAGCGGCGACACGGTGGCAGAGGCCAAGGATGATTTCGAGAACAGCTACAGGGAAATGGTGGAGGCTTACACCGACAGCGGCAAGGCCGTTCCCGACGAACTGAAGGACGTGGAATGGGAATACCGCTACGACCTGTCGGCATTCTACGAGGCGCATCCCTACCTGAACGTGAGCAAGCTGGCCGAACACTTGCACGTGAACGCCTCGCTGATGCGGCAGTACAGGCAAGGACAGTACATTTCGGAGGAACAGGTGATGCGCATCCAGGAGGGCATCCGCAACGTTGGGCGCGAACTGGCCGGCACGACCTTGGTAAGATAAACAACCCCGCAGCCGCTTTCCGGCTTTGAATCACACAGGCGCCGCTTTTGCGAGGTTGGCGGCGCAAACGGAAACCCGCTCAATTTTGGAGCGGGTTTTCCTTTTTTTGAATCAAAAGACCATTTTCGCGAGGTCACGGAAATGATGGCTTATTTATGTTTTATCTTTTTATTGCAACTTAAAAAAGAAAACAAGATAGTGAAATACAGCATTTTGCAAACGGAATTGATTTTGATTGCAAATAAAAAGACGGTCTTTTGTTTCATTTTTTGCAAGAAAAGTAAAATAACGTGTGCGCGTTTTCTCATTTCAGGGTACATTTCGAGAAAACATGTACCCGTTTTCGTGTTTTCGGGTACATGTTTTCCTATTTTTGCATCGTAATAATTTAAAAACCTCATGCGATGTACTACAATAAACTTGGAATAACGGATGAAGACGTGATGAACGAGCCTGACATGGAGAAAGTGAAGGAATGGAGGCGTGCCATTAAGGATGATTTGGCCAATTTCAATGTGAAGACGAGCGTCTATGAAAAACTTTCGCCAAGGCAGAAACAGTATAAGGCTATCCTTTCGCAGTTCTTGTACTTGACTAATAAAAGAATTGGCGAATACTGCCTCGAACTGAGGGAGAAGGGAGTCTGGAAGACGCACAAGGACCGCAAGCAGGAGCGCGTGTTTTCCATAGCCTTCCAGCAGGCCGCTAAGGAACACTTGCCACGGGAAACCTACGAGATGCTTGTCGGATTTGCCAACATGAAAATCGACGGAATTGCTGAAAACGGTTGACTTTTCATGCTTGCAACCTTGCAACCCTGCAAAAAAACTCACTTTTTTCTTGCACAATCCAAAAAAGTTGTACTTTTGCAGCGCTAACAGTTGAGGTAATACTCATCACCGTAGGGGCGACGGTAACAGCCCGAATACATACAGCGGGCATTTTTTATGCCCGACATCATAGACCCTAAGCGGTCGCTATTCGTAAGATTCAAAGTCCCCATGCGTGGTGGCCTCATCTGTTAGCAGCGAAATAGCGGCCGCTTTTCTTTTGCGGTCAATTGTATAACCTTTTAAATGCTAACAGAAAATGAAACAATTGGATTTCACCGGCGGGATGCCGGAAAGCGAGACGAAGACGCTGGTTGTCTTCGTAGATTGCCACGCAAGCCACAATGTGGAAATCAGGGTGAACGAGTATTACGAGCGGATGTTCCGCGCGTTCTGCAAGAACCAGAAGCTGAAGTGCTGCATCCGCAGCAAGCGCACGGAGGCACGCATCGCGCGGATGATGGAGGAGCAGGAGCGCACGGAGGCTGCCACTTCGGCGCCGCTCAGTGTCAGCACAACGGAATGGCGCAAGGCTGACGGCCTGATGCAGCGCCGCAAGGCGATTCACGACCGCCTGGTGGCTTCGGCCTTCGACCTTAGCGTGAGAACCTCAATGGAGAAAGGAGGCTTGGCATGAGCAAGCTAATGGTAGGTTCAAGCGTTTTGCGCGAATGGATTGAAGCGCCTGATGGCGACAAGGAATATTCCGATTTGTACATAATGATTGACGGATTGAAGGATTCGATACTGGAAGTCGTAAAGGTACAGGCTTCATTAGGATATAGTAACGACGATGTAAAAAAACTACAGAAAGTCAATGAAATTATGGTTGGTGTAGTTGAAAGTCTCGAAGAACTTTTTAATGAGGTTCAAGACCAGATTGTTCCATTGGCACGGAAGGAGGTGTGATATGATGACACGACTGGAAACGACAACGCGCCTGTGCGAGTTGGTTGCGGAAATCGAGGAGATACGCTCGAACACGAAAAGCACCTGGTTTGTGTATGGCGAACTTCAGGAAGTGAGCGCAAAGGTGCAAGGCATACTGCAGCGCATCCAACAGGGAGGAGGCGCACAATGAGCACGCCTAAGAAGAAATGCCGCGAACCAAACTGCGACAACTGCGCACTGATGAAATTCGTGAAAGACAAGCACGGCGAGACGCACCGCTACTGCCTTACATACGATGTGTGGATTCCCGACACAGAGATGTTTCCGACTTGCAGCGAACATTCGTTCAGATGACATTCAAGCCTCGCCATTCGGCGGGGCTTTTTTTGTCACCGAAAGGAAAAGCGGATGCCGTATGTTTGCGGGAAAATAGGAGGAACTATGATTACGATTGACTACCTGCGCCGGATACTCTACGACGTGAAGACCGTGGAGGGCGAAGCGGTGAACGTTGGGCTGCCGTCGGTGACGGACGCGAGCCAGATAATCGAAAGCCCCGACGGGCTTGAAGGACTTACGGAGCTTTGCCAGCACAAGGGCATCGGGTTTGCGGTGCTTTTCGAGGACGCTTTCCACTTCGACGACACCGACCGGAACGACGTGCCTGTGACGCGCTTCCGCCAGAACATCTACGTGGTGCGCATGGCTGCTGGCAACGCGCCGACGAAGCCGATAGAGGACGCTTGCTTCGATGACCTGCAGCGCATACGGAAGGTGCTGCTGAGGCATGTTGCGATGGGCGACACGGAGCTTCAGGGCTGGGAGCGCACATCGCAGCGCGACTATGTGCGCGGCGCATCGAACTATGTTGGCTGGAAGCTTTCGCTTCCTTTCGTCGAGAACGAAGACCTTTATCTCGGATAGTTATGGCAAGGAATTACGGCACAAGGGGCGGAACCGACGACATGCGCGTGAACTGGGACCGCTTCGGGGAGATAGTGATAGAGCGGTGGCAGGCGAAGCTGATAGACAAGGGCATCTACGACACGGGCACGCTTCACAACTCGATAGAATACGGCTACCGCGCCACCAATGCGCTGAACCAGGCGATAGGGCGCGGCCATGCTGCCGAAGTGAAGGCGGGAACCATTCCCAACTCGTTCACGTTTGCTTTCCCGCTGTACGGCATCTATGTGGAAAGGGGCGTTGGGCGCGGCTACACGCGTGGCAACGGCGGCGACCTGGTGAAGTTCAAGGGGAAGGGACGCGGGCGCGAGCGGCGCACCTGGTACTACCGCATCTTCGCCAACGAGCGGCACCGCCTTGGCGAGCTGGTGGCGCACGCCTACGGCAAGGCGGCGGCATCGATGATACATACGATTGAGGCGCACAGCATAGCGAAGCCGCGTGGAACGTAAGAAAAAACGGGTTGCAACGTTGCAGCCACGAAAATTTTTCTTGCGCGTATGGAAATTTGTCGTACATTTGCAGCGTTCAAAACTAAAAGCGGCACGAGAAACAGCCGCGAAACAGCGGCATTTTTTATGCCCACACATATCGTTATCGTAGAGTCACAACTGGCTCTGGAGGGACGCCGAAGCAGTAATGCAAGGCAGGTACGCTTTTAGACCTTGAACACCCCTACCGGAGCCTTTTTGTTTAATGTTCAAAACTAAAAGTAAAATGTTCTATCAACAATCGAAAAAAGCCAAGAAGGAAGTGCGTTCCTTCTACGGCAGCTGGCTTTCGGGCCGCCAAACAAACGAGGTGTACAACAACAGCCTGCGCCGCTACATCACCGTCAACAGCTACGTCAGCGGCCGCGAGACCTCGCACTACGCATCGTTCAACCCGCTCACCAAGGCGATGGTCCTCACCAGCTTCAACGAGATTATGCGCTACGCCCGCAAGACGGGCGAATGCGAGCCGAAGGGCAACCGCGGCCAAAGGCGTTTCGTGCGCCTCATCAATCTGGAGCGCAAGGTGGAGGGCATGGGCACCGCCCGCCTCACCGTGGGCGTGAAGCCCGACGGCCAGCTGGTGCAGTACTGCATAACGGCTTCGGCATGAAAAAAACGGGTTGCAACGTTGCAACTTTTCCCATGAAACGGAAAAAGGCGTATGTTTGCGGCAAGAAAGGAGAAAGGAACGATGATATTCTTTGAAACCAGCTGGGTAGTCATAATAATCATAATGGTCATCACCATCAAGGATTGGCGTAAAGAAAAGAAAGCCAGGGAACCGAAGGTTACCGACGAAGAGATGGAAAAGTTTCGTAAAGGCGAAGTCGATAAATTCCATAAATGGTGGAACGAGAACATGGCAGCGAAATATGGCGGATATTTCGATGAAAATGGTGATGACGGTAAAGATGCGTAAGCATTGCGAAGCATTCCCATCAAAAGCCGACCCGAAAAGGTCGGCTTTTTTTGTCACCGAAATAAAAAAGCATCATTCTAAATTTGCCATGTAAAAACATAAGATGCAGATATGGCAACAAACAGAGACACATTTGAGAGCGTCATCTATGTGAACAACGAACAGGCGCAGGATGCGATAGCCGCGATGACGAAGGAACTGAACGAAAACGCGAAGGCATACGAGAAACTTCTGAACACAGAGGGTGCTACGAAAAAGGAACTGAAAGCTGCGAAAAAGGCTTGGGAGGACTCGAAGCGAAGCCTCGAAAGCGTGAAGCAAGGCGTTGACAACTACGATAAAGCGATGAAAAACCTTGATTCAAAGAGCATCGAGAGTCTTGTGAAGCTGAAACGGCAGCTGAATTCGGAAATCAAGAAATTGGTTCCAGGCACAGAGGAATACATAAAGCTCACAAATGATTACAAGAAGGTTGATGCACGCATCAGTTCCCTGCAAAAAGCGATGAAGGAAGTGAACGGTGAGCAAAACCGCCTTGTAAGTTGGGGAAACAAGGTGCAAGGTGCTTTCGTAACGCTCAATGGAATATGGGGGAAAGTCATAACCGCCCTGAAAGGCATTGCGAAAGTCACAAAGGAAGTCATCAATGCGTCACAGACGACGGGCGACAAGTGGAACAATGCCATGTCGGCCATGAAGACGACGACCGAAGCGTTTTTCATGTCGCTTTCGACAGGCGACTGGTCGGCATTCCAAAACGGACTTTCGGAAGCCTTGAAGAAAGCCCGCGAGCTTGCCGAACTGAAGGACACTTTGGGTTCTTTCCAGATTGCAGGCGGATACATGAATGCCAAATACCGTGTCGACTACACATCGAACATGACCGAAGCCACCGATACGGAGAATGATGCGGAAACAAGGCGTGCGGCTCTTGAAGCAGCCAAGGCCGACCTCGAAGCGCAAAGCGAATTTACGAAGCGCGAAGCTGCAAAGACAATGGAAGCGCTCATGAAAATGTTTGAGGCATGGAAAGGCCTCACATTCGACAGCGAAGAAGAATTCAACAGTTTCTTCGACCGCCTTTTCAAATACACGACGACTGGCGCCGATGATGCCGTGAACGAGATTGTCAGGCTAAAAAAGGAGTATGAAGACTTGAAACATCTTCATAATGTAGAGGCACGTGGCGGCTTCGTCAATGATGAAATAATCAATAAAGAATTGGAAGCCCAAAAAGCATATTTGTCTGCACTGAATTCGGCTACGAAAGAAACGGTTGCGCTGGCCAGTGCAGCAGAATTGAACGATGAAAAGCAGAAGGAACTCATACAGACCTATTCGGTGTTCCGTGCCGACATGCAGCGCATCGAGCAGGACACAAGGTCGTACAATAAGACAAGAGACCGTGTGCTGAAGCAAATCGAAGCGGAAAAGACGGAAATCGGTGCGGTCATGTCCGACATCGACGAATGGGCTGCAAAAGAGAAACAGGCTGCCCTTGAACGCTACTTGGCGAACAAAAACCAGTTCGACAGCACAGCTGATGCCTACAGGGAGTATCAGGACGAACTTTCAGTAATCGATTCCGAGGCAGATGCGAAACGCAATGCGGCGCAGGAAGCCGAAAACGCGAGGATTAAGGCTGAGGCAGAAAAAAGAAAGGCTGAACGCGAAAAACTCATCCAGCAACAGCAGGCGGAAACAGACAAGGCTTATCAGAAAGCGATGGATAGGGTTGCGAAACAGGAATCATCGCAGATTCTCATCTGGAAGCAACAGTACGCCGAAGGAATCATTGAAAAGGAACGTTTCGAGGAAGAGAAAAGCAAGATAGAGGAAGACTTCCTGAGACAAAGGGCAGAAATCGCCAAACGCTACAAAAAAGATTCCGACCCATTCACGAGCCAGTTACTCGACATTCAGATCAAAAGAAACGATGATTCGAAAAACAAGGATGCAGCCGACAAGAAAAAGAAATATGATGAAGAACTTTCTCTTCTAAAGCAAAGCCAGAAAGATGAGGAAACCGAACTGAAGAAACAACTTACAAAAAACGAGATTACGCAGGATGAGTATGATTCAAAAATGCTTGAATCGAAGGTGAACTATCTGAAACAAAGTGTAGATTTGGCAGCCAAGTACGGGCAGGATGAAACTCAAATCATGCAGGCTTATCTCGATGCCCAAGTGGAAGCTGAAATACTTGCATTGCAGCAGATGGAAAAGCTGAAGAAAGAAGCCAAGGATGTGAAGGACTCGCTTCGCACGCCGGAGGAGGTGCGCGCCGACGATATGGCAAAGGAGCTGGCGCGGCTGGAAGAGCTTCACGATGCAGGACTTCTTTTGGAAGAGGATTATGAAAAGAAGGTGCAGAATGTCCACAAGAAATACAAGCAGGAGCAGCTTGACGAAGACCTTGAAGGGCTGAAAGGCTATTTCGAGAAGGCGAACAAGGTGATGGAGGGTGTTTCGGGTTTCGTCAGCCAGCTACAGTCAGCCGAAACCGCGAACCTCGAAGCGGAATACCAGGCGCGGCTGACGGCGGCGGGCGACAATGCCGAACAGCGTGAGCAAATAGAGGCTGAATATGAGGCTAAGAAGCTGGATTTGCAGAAGAAATATGCGGATGTCGATATGGTGATCAACATCGCCAAGGCGGTGGCGGCTGGTGCGCTGGCAGCGGTGCAGGCCTACGCTGCGGCTGAAGGGAACCCGGTGCTCGGATCCATATTTGCGGGAATGATTGCCGCCACGACGGCGGCTGAGATCGCCACGATCATCGCCCAGCGGAATGCGATAAAGAACACTTCGCCGGGTGCGTCGGGCGGCGGCGGTTCGGCTCCGACGACGGGAAGCCGCGAGATTACAGGCTATGCCGAAGGTGGCTATACTGGCGCAGGCGGCAAGTATGAACCCGCTGGCATCGTCCATCGCGGCGAATGGGTGGCACCACGATGGATGGTAAACGAGAACCCTGTGACATTCGCCAACCTCGACCAATACCGCCGCCGTGGCAGCCATGGACGCAGCGGTTCTGTGGCACGCGGCTTCGCTGATGGCGGCTTCACCGACCCCGTAAACGGCAAGATTGCCGAAAATGCCATGACGAGAGCCGACATCGAAGCGGCAGTCGAGGCTGCCATCGTCAAGTCGATGCAGAACGGCGCCATACGCGCCTACCTGGTCCGCAACGACCTGACTGAACTTGACGCACAAACCAACCGATTCAAACAACAGACTTCACGATGATGAAACTTTCGACACCAAAAGGCCAGCTTGACCTTCCAAGAGACTTTGCACTTACAATCGAGAGAACAAACCCATTGCTAAGTGACCAAGGCGATGCCAGCGTTCCGGCCACGCTTCCTGCATCATCAAAGAACCTGACCGCCATCGGACACATGGAGCGCACCGACCGCGCCGAGAAATACGCCAACAAGGTTGAAGCCATCCTTGAGGTTGGCCCTATAAGGAAACGCGGCCAGCTTGTAATCGATACTGTACAAAGATTGAACGGCATCGACGCATCGTTTGCCTTCGACAACAGCGACCTGTATTCGGCATCGAAAAAGAAGACGCTGAAGGAGATTTTCGGCAACTACAGCGTGTCGTATGAAACGGCGAGTGATGCTGCCACACACATGCAGAACATATATGAAGGACGCGAGGATGACTATGCTGTTTTCCCTGTGGCCGTGGCTCCTTACGAAGACAAGGTTATAGGGGAAAAAGTCTATCAGTACAACAACGAAATAGACAACGGACAACTCAAATGGGAAGAGAGGGATGTGCATGAAGGCGACGTCGATGACATGCACGTTCCTGACTGCTACGGGCTTGCTCCATTCCTGAAACTATCACGTCTCGTTGAAATCCTCTTTTCGAGGCTTGGATACGAAGTGACAGAAAACTGCCTTGCTGCATGGCCGTTACATAGGGTGGCGATAGTGCATAACTGTTCTGACTGCCTTTGCAACCCGACATTCACGTTGTATTACAGGGACATGGTTCCGAGCTGCACGCTTAGTGACTTCCTGACATGGATGAACAACAAGTTCCACGTTCAGCCAGTTGTCAATTCGGAGACAAGGCAGGTGAAAATCGTATCTATGGAAGCGGTGCTGACACAAGATGCCGACATCGACATCAGCCGCATTGTGGAAGGAGATTTCGCAATACAACTGAATCCGACCAAACGAATAGTGCTATCGCCATCTAATAATATTGAAGGCGCAGAACCTGCGGCAGACACATTCGACAAATTGATTGAGAAATATGGTGATTTTGCGTTTGTGAACGAATCGCAATTCTACCAATATCCAACGGCTACGCCTCCGGTGAACGCATCGGTCGTGCAAAGAAGGTCAACGGGCTTTTTCTATGCTGTAGAGTACGACACGGCGCATTCGCGCTATGCGCTGAAACCGATAGGAACGAACAATTTCACATACGACCGCGAGAACAGCGACGATACGGAAGACTTCAGCCAGGCCGACAGCCTTCCTCTTATGCTTTGCGGTATCGTGAAACCTACGCAGACGACCGACGTGGTGCCGTTCATCGGCGACCGACAACATGCACACACAAGCTACAAAGGCTCGACTGCCGACGACAAGCAGGAGATCATCGTCGTGCAATACATTACCGACAGCAATGCGTACTACATGACGACCGGAACAACTCAACCCGTAATCCCATACGCAAATTTCAAGTCAGGAAGTGTCATAGATCTTGGGTTTGGCCTTTGCCCTTACGAACTGTATGATGCGTGCTGGAGCCGCTACAACACAATTCTTCTCAATCATCCGACCAACCTGAAAGGACGCGTGCGCTACGACATAGGGCAGATCCTTGGCATGGACATGACCCGACTGAAGCATTGTGCCGGGCAAAAACTGCTTCCGGTCAGCGCATCAAGTTCGTTAGGAGCGAAAACGGCACTGACGGATGCCGAGTTCCTTCTCGTAAAGACTTTCGTTGACGGAATCGCTGACAGCCCAATCGTTCCTTCATCGCAAACATCACTCGTCTGGGAAGTCACGGACAACATATTGACAGCGGTCCAGGCTTGCTGGACGCAAATGGGAGGCGGTCCGAACTTTGCGCCAATCGACATCACTGACACGACTGCTGGCGTGACTTCGCATTGGCTTGAATACGGAAACTATTCGATAGTCTATACCGATGACAATCCTCAACCTGGAGTTCCATCGTATCTTGGAGAGACGAAGCAACTGGCAAGAAGGGCTGACATCACCATTCATTTCGAAGAGATTATCGAATACCAACCTGAATATACACCTTCAAGTCAGACTTTTGAAGGCAAAGAGAGGTTCACGAACAGAACTGTCACATTTACATTCACGGCAGTAAACGCTTGATTTTGTCACCGAATTTTTCCACCGCATATATAATTTTGCTGACATGAATATAAACTCATTTTCACAGAAGCCACAGGCAGGAAGGACTTACGCCAAAAACGAGGTGCCTCCATTCGTCATCACGACGCAAGACACGCTTCTTGCGGTGCTGACAATAGGAAACGAAACCATTTTCCAAGGCAGCTTCAGTCCCGACTTCAACGGACAGATTTCTATTGATTTCAAGGGGTTGTACGACAACTACCTGCAAACCAACATCCCGTCATCGTCGGGGAACGAAATCGTACACACTTCTTACCGCAGACAATTCACAGCCACGTTCTATGTGCTGATCGGGGAAGACACGACTGGCGACCCCGCAACGATGTCGTGGTATGTCGCCAACGCAAAATGGAAGTCAAGCTCTTTGTTCTATACTTACGCAAACAGAAACTTTCTCTCCAACCAACCAATCGAGAAAGTGACGAATTACGAATCACCCGAATGGGTTTCGTGGATGGATCTATCGGGAGCGACAAGGTTGGACGTCAGATTCTATAAGAATGCAGGTGGCAGTATCGACGAGACGATTTTCACCGCTGAAGAAGCCGGATGCTTCAGCGTGAATGTGCGATACAGCCGCCTCATCAGGATGCTTGATGTGCTTGCACGGCATCTGAAGGGATATTACGACATCATCCTGTATGAGACGAAACACGACACAGAGGTGTGCCGACAGCGTTACATTTACAATGAAAGGACTGGCAAAGAAAAATACTACTGCTTCGTTAACGCGCTTGGCGGCATCGACACGCTTATCTGTAATGGCGAAAACGTATTGCAGCCCGACACGGCACATAACATCGGTCGTTTTGCCGACAGTTACCGCGCATTGGACGACACTGATGACCAACGGAAATGGTCGCAAGCAATCGGTATGATTCCTTCCAGGCATCGGAACTGGATATATGAAATTCTCACATCGAAACAAGGTGCAGAGAAATATGATCCTGAAGCGATGGACTATTACGGAATCGTCGTTGACGCATCAGACATCAGCATGGGCGACAACGCACAACTCGTTCCTGCATCATTCTCTTACATTCTTGACGATACGGACAACACAATTTCCGACACGGAAAGGGCAGTCGGTCGGTCGCTTCACCAGAGCGTAGCCGATGAAGCGGAAGCCTTCGACGACATAACCAAGAAGACGACAGCCAAGTTCGAGGAGGATGGGCAAGGCAACTTCACGACTGAAGAAATAGACATTGGCGTGACTAAACTCTATGTGAGCGACACGCGCACCTACCATGCAGTAGGAGAGCCGCCAATTTACTATTTCCTCGATGGCAGCGAAACCGCCGAAGGCAGCTTCACACCAGGCGCAGATCCATACATAATCAACAAGAGCAAAGGCGAGACGATACGATTCGCAACACAAAACGATGCCATCGAATCGCTGCTCATAAACTATTACTGAAATGGGTAAGATTATTCGACACGCAACTTTGGAAAACGCACCATTTTGGTTTTTCGCATTATTATCAGCTGGAATCGGAATTGCCGGGTTCATCGTTCCACCGCCTGGCGAACTGCATCCAAGCATCCTGAAATTCATCAGCTGGATGTTTGCCTTCGATGCACTGTGGGTGTTTTTCAAGGCATTCAAGGAAGGTTTAGATGCGCGATTCCAGAAAGGTGACGTTTCGGTGACTTTGGGCAACCTCGACAAAGCAGGACCCATCGCGCCAAGCGAGGAAGAAATTGAACAAGAAGATGTTTAACATTTAAAATACGTATTAAAAATGAGTACAAATCAAATCAAACAACTGAAAACTGAGGGAAACTCGGTACGCTTCGAGGCACAATCAAATGAGGGTCGCATCCATCTTGAAGGCACAGGTGCAATCGTCTGTGAGGTATCGACGGATGGCGAACACTACCGCACGGTTGAACATGAAGAGGAATTCGACACCAATGGCGTGTGCGAAGCACCGTTCAAGTTCTACATCGGCGACCGAGTGCGCTTTTCGGCCACAACGCTGACCAAAGCATGGATTAACAACGAGAATGTTCAACTTGCAAACCGTTAATGACATGGAAGGATTCGATTCAACTAAAGGAGGCTTCAACGGGACGATTCTTCCCGCTGGCGGCGGCGACCAAGGCGGCACCTCATTCGAGGACTTGGGCTATTCGCCGTTTGACGCGACACGCACAGCCGAAAATCCTTATGAGATTGGCGACGTTGTGATTTACAACGGAAGCCTCTACAAGTTCACCGCAAGCCACACCGGTGCTTGGACAGGAACAGATGCTGCGCCTACAAGCGTGGAGGAACTTATAAGGGAGAAGTCGGTAGAAATCGTCGACAACCTTGAATCCTCGGCTACTGAAAAGGCCCTGTCCGCAAATCAGGGTCGTGTGCTCAATGAACGTGTCAATAACCTTGAAGGCATTGGCAGATTCCTTTCATTGTGGAATGCTGAAACAGGTCTTGCAGAAAGCACACCGCCACAGTTGCCTTATATTTATGATAACGGATGCTATTTCCGTATCGGTGCATTACCAGCATCGGGAAGCATTCTTATGCCGGACGGAAGTCAGTACACGGGAGAAGCAAGCACAACTGCATACAGCGGCAGTCTGACGCTTGAAGTCGGTGACTTGTTTGTTTATGATGCAGGTTCCGATGCTTGGCTTGCCCAGAAGAATCAGGTCGGTGGTAAGGTTCAGGATGTGAAGGTGAATAACACTTCCATTCTTGTCAATGGAGAGGCGAAGTTTGCCAGCGAAACCTGGACCGCAACACTCACAGACGGAACAACGGTAACGAAAAAGGTTGTGCTTTATGATTAACGACAACACAGCAAGATTATTCTTTCCCGAAGGGGAGGTCAGGGAGTTGGCCTCCCCGCAGGGTTTGTTTTGGGAAAGAGAAATGCGGGAATTGAAATCCCGTCTTGAAGCCGCCTATGTTACCCGCGACAACGGCATCAAGGGGCTTAAAGCCTTTGGTGCAACCCCCGTCAAGCATAAGGCGGATAAACTTTGGGGCAGGTATGTGCCTTGTGAATATATTGAGAGTAGCGGTACGCAGTATATTGATACAGGATATAAAACTACAAGTGAAAAAGTAGTCTATGACTTTACGCTAATTGATAACGAACGAATAAATGGCAAATCTTTATTTGGGTCACAATTATCAGGCTCACCATATTCAGGTGTATTAAAAAAAGTGTTATATGCTGGTTCAAGCACAGCATTGAATGTTGGATATTCAATGTCTCCAGATAAAAGGCATTGTGTTTTAACACTTAATAATGGTAGTGCAACACTTACACAAGATGGTACACAAGTAGGTCAAGCAAGTTATAGTGGTACTATTGAAAATAATAGAGATATTTATGTATTCGCAAATAATAGCAATAATACTGCTACACAAAACTCAACATATAAGTTGTATCATTTTTTAATTAAAGATAATGATGTAATTGTCCGTGACTTTATCCCCGTCAAAGATGTTGTTTCCAATGTCTATGGTCTTTGGGATAGAGTTAACAATAAATTCTACGGCAACGCAGGAACGGGTGCGTTTACGGGTGGAGAACTGATTCAGCCTATCTCTTATGCAGAGAGTGACGGAACAGCGTATGTTGATACGGGATATACATTTGAAAACTCAACCAAGATAGACTTTACATTTATTAGGACGGGTGCAAATCAAGGCTATACTGATACCGAAAGTCGTGGTAATGTTTGGTTTGGTCATAATGGTAGCACAGGTACGGAACTGATGTTAGGTTGGGGTACTGCTGGAAATGCAAACTATTTTCGAGGGGTTGGCGGTACTGCGTTTGATTCTTGGAAACCATCTTTGAACACTAAATATCATATAGAATTTACTTATGAAAAAGGTAATGGACAATTATATGTTGATGGTGTCAAGAAAGGTAATACTGCAACAACAACAAACTCTACTGATGGTAGGACAATTCTTATATTTGGTGCTCGTGATAATTCTGCAACAATTCTTTACAATAAATATAAGTTATACAATGAAGTCAAAATATGGAATGGTGATACACTTCTTTCTCACTACATCCCCGTCCGTATAGGTACAACCGTTGAACTTCTTGACCTTGTTAATTGGACTTTTGCTACTCGTGTAGGCACATTTAACGCAGGGATAGATATTCCACTTTCACAAATTTGCCCAGATATTATCAAAGTTAATACGGGAGATTTGAAGTACGGAGTTGGGAAGAACTTGTTTGATAAAACAAAATATAATCAAGCATCTTCTTGGATTGGATATAATTATAAATATGTTGAAATACCATTACCTAATGGAACATATACTATTCATTGGGATATAAGTAAGGGAAGAAGTAATTTATATTGGTTGCTACAAGTAGATGGAAGTGTAAAGGGTACTTCAAGTCCAGGCACTGGAGGTACTTGGTTATATCATGCTGATATTTCCACTTTGCAAAAAGACACATTTACATTTACTGTTACGGAAGGATATGTATACTTAACTTGTTCATTTGGTGGATTTTTTAGTTATCTTGCAGATATAATAGATACTATTCAAATAGAAGCAGGCTCTACTGCAACTCCTTACGAACCTTATGCAAAGACTATCCGAACTGACGGAGAACATAAGGTTATAATCGGCTCACAGGGTGTTGTGGATTTGGGGAGTTTGAGTTGGACTAAACAGAGTGGTGGTGTATTTATGACAGATACATATACGCCATCTGATAGAGCAAGAAATAGTAATGCGTATTGCAAAGAATATCCCATTACCAATAAATCAAACCCCGGTGACAAAACTATGTATATCGATGCGGCTCACTCTTATAGATTATGGTGTAGGGATGATGATTTTGCTAATGCAGATGCCGCCTCTTTCAAAGCCGCTATGAGTGGTGTAATGCTCTACTATCAAAGAACTACTGATAGTGCTTTTGTTGCTCCTCAAATAAGGGATATTAAGATGCTCCTCTCAGCCGATAGCAATCTTGATGTTCAAGACGGCACAAAGACTGAGGCTTGGGCGGTTAAGGTGCTTGATGGGACGGAAACTATAAGCAGATATCAAACAAGCGGCAGAGTATTGTTTGATTTACCAAACAAAGCACGTAGCAGTGATATTATGTGCTCTCACTATAAAAAAGGAGCAAGTGCAACTGATAGCGAGCCTAAACCGTTTATATTTAGTCAGTCTGCGTCTATTTCCGTAATTATAGGTGACGATGTAAACGCAGTTGATGTGGAAACTTTCAAAGCCTATTTTGCAGAACAATACGCCGCAGGACATCCCGTAATCATACTCTATCCGTTGGCTACTCCTGCAACGGAACAAGTCACAATTGCTCCGATAGCATCTGCAAGGAGAACCACTTATGTAGCAGATAGCGAGAGTGAACTCGGGAAACTCAATCTCGAACTGAAGTTTCTAGGTAAGTAACATAAATTCAAACAACAACTTTTAAAAACGACAAAAAAAACATGGATGTAAACTATAATTTGCCAAACGATACTAATTGAATAAATAAAATCCTCCAATCAAATCGGTTGGAGGATTTTCTATTTTTATTTGGGCGTTCCGGCGCAGCCGTCGGGCTATACGTTCAGACATATTCGACTCGCAAGCGGCGTCGTCTCATACTCACTGCTATCCCTAACGCGGTCAGAAATGGATGACATCGCACTTGCGCCTAATGTCGTCAGCCCTTGACTTGCCAACATATTTCTGTGTCATTTCGAGGCTGTGATGGTCTGCAAGTTCCTGCACCATCTTGGCTGGCACGCCAGCCTCGAGCATTTCAGTGATGCCTGTGTCTTTCAGGCTGTAGAACTGGTAGCAATCCGGAAGCCCAAGTTCTTTGCGCATGTTTGACCATGTGCGACCCGTGTCGCGCGTGGTCAACATTTTTTTTCCTGGTCTATAACCATCCGAAAACAGGAATTGGTCCGAAGTCGCGCTCTTGATGAAGTCAGCCATCAGCAGTGCCAAATCCATCGGCATTGAGATTTGCCGTTCGCAGTGGTTCTTGGCCACCGATGCCGGAATGGTGATGAGGTTATTCTTCATGCTTACATACGACACCTTCAACATGAGCAGCTCTTTCGGACGGATAAGGCAGTGATAGGTGAGTAGGCAGATGAGACGGAACCCATCCATCTTTTCGCGCACCAAATAATCCAAGATTTTCTCCCTGACTTCAGGCGGAATGATCGTGCGTTTCTTTTCATCCACGCGACGCAGCTTGATGGACTGAAAAGGATTGTCCTTGGTCAATCCCTTATCGACACAAAAGTTCAGGAACTGCCCCATGAATCGCACATAATTGTTGTAAGTCTTTGCCGAGATGTCACGTTCCTCTACATGCAGCATGTACTGTTGTGCCGATTGCCTCCCAAACTCATAAATCGGTTTGTCGGCCATATTATATAAGGTGCAGAAATTGAGGAAAGACTTCATCATCGAATCATAACTCCTGAGGCTGTCGGGACGGATGCCAGCATACGACTTCTTGTAGAGCTTCACGGCCTCTTCGATGGTGACAATCTTCGAGAAGCCAGACTTCTCCAAAACGGGGTTCCATCCCTCATACAGCTGCTTGTTGATTTGCTGTACCTGCATTCGCCCATACTTCAAGCGTTCACGCTTGTCGTGTATGTGGTTCAGCTTGATGCGCTGCCGTGCAAGCACTCCGGTGCCAGGATCCTTCACATAGAAGACGATAATAGTGCCTGAACTCGTATCGTGAAGTTCAGCTGGCTTGAAATCGACAAAGATTTGTGATGACATTTTTTTTTGTTCCTTTCATTTTTCTTGCGAAAAACATTGAAAAGGAACTGAATGACTGACCCGATTTTGACCCGGCAAGTTTTTAACATTGCTTTAAATTGCTGACTGTCAAAAACTTGCCGAGATTTTGCGGAGAGAAAGGGATTCGAACCCTTGGACCACAAATGTGGTCAACGGTTTTCGAGACCGCCCCGATCGACCACTCCGGCATCTCTCCTTTACAGGTTCGGGTAAAATAAAAGCGACTTGCGAGTCGCTTGGCGGAGACAGAGGGATTCGAACCCCCGAAGCCTTTCGGCTTAACGGTTTTCAAGACCGCCGCTATCGACCACTCAGCCATATCTCCGCTGCAAAAGTACAAAAATTATCAATCAAGCAAGTGTTTTGCGAAAAAAAAACTTTTCTCCCGCTTTTTTGAATGGTGATGCGAATGTTAAGTAAAACTAAACCAATTTGATAAGTATTGTTTTGCGTTTTCAAACTATTTTTCAATTCCATTCTAAATGCTGCTTGTTTCGCCCAAAATTTCTATATTTGCAGTGCGAAAACGCTCCGAAAAAGTGAAAAACAGAGGCGCAATAGAACGGATTCTGCTGTTTTTGCTCGTCATCCTTGCCGGATGTTCGGGCAAAAAATCGGCTTTTGATGTGCTTGATGCACCGCATCACGATGCGGAACTCAGGCAAATCGCTGAACTGATGCAGGATAATCCTGAGATGGCGTTCGATAGCGTCGTGAAATATGAAAATGTGGCTGAAAATTGGTCCGTCGCCGACCGCAACGAGTGGCATTTGCGTTATGTCGAATCGGCTTACAAGACCCGCCAGCTATTGGATAGTTGCCCTGATTTGGAGGAAGTTGCGCAGTATTACGACAGTTTGTCACTGCTTTTCCCCGAAGATGAAACTCTGCTCGGTTTGCAAGCACGCGCCTATTATTATAAAGGTGTGATGGCTTCGATGCAGAATGAAGATTTAGAGGCCACGCGCTCGTTTCTGCATGTGCTTTCCTTGATGGAGAAGAATGACCAAAATCAGGGAAATGCTGATGATAAGCGTTTCATTGCCTTGACACACACACGTTTAGGCGAAGTGCTCTATTATTACGGCATCAACGATTTGGCGCGTAAGGCTTTTATTCAGGCTGCCGGTTTGTTCTCCGATTTGAACGATACGGTTGCGCTTGCTTCCATGTTGCGCAACGAGGCTGCCATTTGCCAGGCGGAGAAATCCTACGACATGGCTCTGGCAAAATTCTCTGAGGCTCAGGGACTTGTCCCGATCGATTCCGTGGTTTTCTGTCATTCCATTGGGTGCAAGCTCTATGAAATGCAGCAATTCGACTCGGCAGCGGCTTATTTGGAGCGTTCTTTCGATTTGGAAGACCGTTTCGCCCGCACCGATGCGGCTTCGCGTTTGGCCGACATTTACCGTCGTAGCGGCGAATTGGAGAAAGAGGTCTATTACACGCGCTATTATGTCGGCAATGCCTTGATGGAATCGAATCTTGCATCAGCAAAAATGGAAATTGAGTTTCTGTGTTCTAACCATGAAAAGGAGGTTGAAGCCACTGGTGACACGAAGCAAAACGCTGATTTCCTGAAATATCTGATTCCTTTGGTTTCGGTTTTGGCCATATTTGGGATTCTGGTTTATGTGATTGTGAGAAACCGCCGCCGCATTAAACACATTGAGAAACAGATAACCACAATTGAGGAAAACAGGCAGAAAGATGAGATAAATGAAAAGTCGGGAAAAGAGCCAGCGATTACTCAAAAAAGCGACAATCAACTTAAAATAGGAAAATCCGCCTTTGATACGTTTGATGAAGCATGGCAGCATTTCAATGAATGTCAGGTTTGCATAAAGATTAAGAAATCGGTGAAGGGAAAGGACATCATGATTAAGAGCGTGGCGCAATATCCGCACATCAAGTTGAGTGAAAAGGATCTCATCGATTTGGTGCAAGCGGCAAATTCAAGTTTCGGCGATTTTTCCTTGCGTTTGCTGAATGCCTATCCCGATTTGACTACGGGCGATGTCAGGCATTGCGCTTTGGTGCTGTTGGGCATGAACGATGCGGAGATTGCGGCACTTGAAGGCATCTCGTATAGTGGGACAAACCGAAGAACGAAGAAGATTTCTGGTGTCTTTATGACCAATCTAAGCCTTCAGACCTTCCTGATGTCGTATTTGAAAAGTCTGTTTTAAACAATTGAATATAAATGGTTTATAGCGATTTTGTTGAGAATTGTAGAGAAAGTATTTAATATAATAAAGTGATGGTATCAAAGTATATTTTACTTTTGTGCGTGTTAAATGAATCTGATAACAAAATAATGATTTTATAATGAAGAAGATTTTATTCTTACTGTTAGGTTTGGCATTGCCGTTTTGCACAATGGCACAACACAAGATTTTGAGGCCTTACCTCAACACTACAACCTATTCGGCACCTGGCGAAACGCCTTTTGTCGAAAACGCTATGGCTTTTGACTGCAAGACCTCTGTTTACCAGCAGTTTGAACCGGGTAAATTCCGCGCGACGGTCGAAATCAGCACCATCATTAAACATGAAGGCGCGGTGGCTGCCTATTCGAAAATTGCGCTCAATAGTCCTGTGGTCAGCGATACGGCTGCTTTAGATGGCGCTTTCATCGACCAACAGCGTTTTTCGCTTCCCAATGGCGAATATGAAATGGAGATTTCGGTGAAAGATGTGAATAATCCTAAAGGCCTGGCTGCTACTGAAAAGTCTACGGTCGTCATTGATTTTCCAAAGAATATGCCTACCGTTTCAGACATTTTGCTTTACGACAGTTATGCAAAGGCTGCGAAACCTTCCACTTGCACGAAAAGCGGCCTGGATTTTGTGCCGCGCATCATCGGCTTCTATGGCGCAAAGGACACCAAGCTGAATTTCTATACGGAATTGTACAACAGCAACAGTCTTTATGCTGAAGGCAAGTATCTCGTCAGCTATTTCATTGAGTCCTGCGAATCGACATCAAAAATGAGTGGTTTCAGTTTCTCGAAACGTTATGATGTTGCCGAAGCCAATGTGCTGATGACCAGCATCGACATTTCGGAACTGCCGACCGGCAATTATTACCTTGTTGTGGAAATGCGCGACAGAAGCAACACTTTGGTTGCCTCCAACAGTGCCCGTTTCCAGAAAAGCAATCCGGGAGTGGGTTACGACATTGCCGACTTGAATTCGGTTTATATTGGAAACACTTTCGCTTCCGCCATTACTAATATCGACACTTTGAGTCAGTATATCAAGTATTTGGATCCTGTTTGTTCGGAAGCCGAAAGGAATTACATTCCTACGATGCTCCGCGAAGGCAATTTGAAAACCATGCAACAGTTCCTTTACAATTTTTGGAGCGAGCGTACCCCTATGAATCCTGCCGAAGGTTGGAACGATTATCTTGCCGCAGTCAAAAGCGTCAATGCATCCTATACAACAACCTCATTTCCAGGCTATCGCAGCGACCGTGGCTATGTCTTCCTGAAATATGGCGCTCCTGACCGAATCATGGAAAGTCCAAACGAGCCAGGAGCCTATCCATACGAAATCTGGCATTACTATGAGGTTGCAAATCAAAGAAATAAGCGTTTCGTTTTCATGACAAAGGATTTCGTCACCAACGACTATCATTTGATTCATTCCGATGTCATCGGCGAAATCAACAATCCGCGCTGGCAACTTGAAATCTATTCCCGCATCTACGGCCATGGCTATGACGAAGGTGTCGACCAAACGCAATATGAAGGCGGCACAAGAGCTGGCGACTTATACAATAATCCAAGATAATTGCTGACGTTTCCATTCATAACTAATAAGGTGAGAAAAATCGGTTTTTATATTGCAAAATTATGGGCTTACGGACTGGCTATCACGCCTTTCCGTTTGCTTTACTTGCGATCTGATATCTATTTTTTGCTTATCTATTACATTGCGCGATACCGTCGTAAAGTTGTCCGGCAGAATTTGCTCAATTCCTTCCCCGACAAGAGCCGTGCGGAGTTGAAAAGGATTGAAAAATCGTTTTATCATAATCTTTGTGATGTCATTGTGGAGGCTTGTAAACTTTTGGTAATGAAACCAGAAGAGTTGAAAAAGCATGTACATTTCAAGAATCCGGAAATCATCATGCAGCTGTATGATAAGCAGAAGAGCCTTTTCCTTGCTTTGCCCCATTCGGGCAATTGGGAGTGGCTCGGAAAGTTGATGCATACCCTTTCGCCCCATAAATGCGCCGCCATTTACAAGCGTATTCAAAATCCTGATTTTGATAAGTTCATCTATGATATGAGGACGAATTATAATCTTGACATGGAGCAAATGTTAGAAGCTCGCGTGGCTTTGAAGTATTTGCTGCAACGCAAGGAATACCTAAACATGGCGCTTATCGTTGCCGACCAGTCGCCAATGGGCTTGAAATCAGATTATTGGACGGAATTCCTACATCAGGATACTTGCTGGTTCACCGGGGTGGAGAAAATTGCAAAACTGCTTGATTACGCAGTCGTGTTTGCGGGCATGAAAAGGGTGAAGCGTGGCTATTATGAAGTGGAGTTTGAATTGCTTTATGAAGACGTGAAGGAAGCCTCAAATGGTTCTGTGATGGAAAAATACGTGAGATGTCTGGAAAAATTCATTCAGGAAAATCCAGATAATTGGCTTTGGTCACACCGAAGATGGAAACGGAAGAGAGCGGCGGAAAGTGTTTAAGAGGAAAGTTTTAAAGTGGAAAGATGAAAGATAATAAGGGGAAAAGTGAGGAATTAGGAGAAAAAAGGAAGGAATAAGGATTACAAGTGCGCCCTGAAAGGGCAGCCTAACCGAGCGAAGGGCAAAGTGAGCGACAGCGAACGGCACCCTTTGCAAACAGCGGAAAGTGAAAAAGTTAGGAGTAAATAGCTCCCTGAGCCTGTCGAAGGGACGGTTCAGATTCAAGTCAAATAGTCTAAACGTCAAATAGTCAAAAAAGTCCAAGATGTTAAAATGTGCGGTTGTCATATTGAATTATAACGGGAGACGGTTTTTAGAGCAGTTTCTGCCCAATGTGTTGGAAAACACCAATCGGGAACTGGCGGAAATCGTTGTGGCCGACAATGCTTCGACCGATGATTCCGTTGCATTTATGCAATCGCATTATCCCGACATCCGTTTGATTGAAAATGAGAGCAATGGCGGTTTCGCGACGGGTTACAACCTGGCTTTGCGACAGATTGAAGCTGAGTATTTCGTTTTGCTCAATTCCGACATAGAAGTTACTCCGCATTGGATTGAGCCAATCATCGAGATGATGGATTCGGACGAAAGCATTGCCGCCTGTCAGCCGAAAATTCTTTCTTATCACGACAAGACCAAATTTGAATATGCCGGTTCGTGCGGCGGTTTCATTGATAAATATGGCTATCCGTTCTGCCGTGGACGCATATTCCAGAATTTGGAAACAGATGAAAGTCAATACGATACACCAATGGAAGTGTTTTGGGCGACAGGAGCTTGCATGTTTGTCCGTGCCGAATTGTTTTTGAAACATGGTGGTCTCGATGATTCGTTTTTCGCACACATGGAGGAAATCGATTTCTGCTGGCGCATGAAAAATTTAGGTTATAGGATTTTCTGCTGTCCGCAGTCGAAAGTCTATCATATTGGCGGAGGCACCTTGCCGAAAAACTCGCCACGAAAGACGTATCTGAATTTCAGGAACAATCTTTCGTTGTTAGTTAAAAATCTGCCTGACAACAAGATACGCCATGTCATCGTCTACCGCATTTTCCTCGATTGGATAGCGGCGTTCAAGTTTTTGATTGAAGGTGGCTTTGGCGACTTCAAGGCGGTTTTTCAAGCGCATGTCGATTTTTACAAACGTTTAGACGCATTGCGTGAAAAACGCCGTCAGTTGCTACAGCACCAAGTGAGTTGCATTTATCAGCGCAACATCGTTTTTGACGGCATGTTGTTCGGAAAAAGAAAATTCAGCGATTTGAAGCCTGAACGTTTTTCGATTGACGATGACAGACAGTGAAATACAAATTACAATGATTTGCAAATCATCACAAAACTTTCCTAAGCTTTATTGAAAGGAATGAGTTTCTGCTTTCAATTCTAAAAAGCTCTCAAAAATACTGTACTCACGCAAAATCTCAACATTTCATGTAAAATCCATTCATCACAGAATATTCAATGATTGAGTCAAAATGTTTTTCGTTTAGAAAATTGTTGTATTTTTGTCGTTTGTTGTGGCCTGCAATAAAAGCAGACCAACTGCGTTATCAATCAGAGATTTTACAACTATGAAGAAATACACATTCATCCTTTTGTCGCTGCTGTTCGTCTTTCTGAACGCCGACCTATACGCCCAAAGAAGGAATCCGGCCAAGAACGCCGACTTAGCCTTTGGCAGAAAACAATACACCGAAGCCGTCGACCGCTACAAAAAAGCATACCGCAAGACACGGCGCAAAAAAGACGAACGCAACCGCATCACTTTCCAAATCGCTGAATGTTACCGATTTATAGGCTTAACAAAACGCGCCGAACCTTATTACAAGCGCGTCTTGAAGACCGATTACGTCAACTCGCATCCTGAAGTTTATCTGTATGCTGCTGACACTTACAAAATCAACGGCAAATACAAGGAAGCCATCGAAAACTACGAGCTTTATGCACAGAAAGTGCCTGACGACCCACGCGGACGGTTAGGAGTCGAATCGACGATGCTCATTCAGGAATGGATTGACAATCCGTCGAAATACGAGCTGACAGAACTCAAAAAAGTAAATTCGACGAAAGATTCCGATTTTGCCGCATGTTGGACGAGCTCGAACTACAATGAAATCATTTTCACCTCCTCCCGCGATGCTTCGACTGGCAAAGAAAAGGATGGCATCACCGGACAGGAATTTACTGACCTTTTTACTTCCAAACAAGACCGTCAAGGCAAATGGAGCACGCCAGTGCTTGCCGATGAAAGCGAAAGCGTCAACACCGAAGCCAGCGAAGGTTCGCCATTCATGAATTCAAAGTACACCAAACTGTATTTCACACGTTGTCAGAATGGTGCGCACCGCAAGAACGGCTGCCAGATTATGGTGGCTTCGAAAAGCGGTGGCGCTTTCTCAAACGCTCAGCCGGTGCAAATCACCAGCGTCGACACCTTGGATATTGTAGGCCACCCTACCCTTTCCGACGATGAACTCATCATGTATTTCGCCGCCGAACGCAAAGGCGGTTTTGGAGGAAAAGACATTTGGATTTCGACCAGAGAAAACACCAACGAACCTTTCGGAAGGCCATTCAACTTAGGCGAAAAAGTGAACACGGCAGGCGATGAAATGTATCCTTTCCTGCGCTACGACACCACGCTGTATTTCGCTTCAAACGGCCACGGCGGCATGGGCGGCCTCGACATTTTCGTCACCTCGATGGACACCGCCGGCAACTGGGGCGAACCGCGCAACTTGAAATCGCCTATCAACTCGACGGGCGACGATTTCGCCATCATGTTCCACCCAAGGGATGAAAGAGGCTTCATTTCATCGAACCGTGGTAACACACGCGGCATCGATAACATCTACTATTTTGAAGAACCTCCAATTTTATTTACTTTCTCAGGCACGGTTAAGGATGCCAAGACCAAACAGTTTGTCAGCAACGCTTCCGTGCGTATGATTGGTTCTGATGGCTCAAACAACATGACACGCACCAACGACAAGGGTTATTTCAATTTCAGCGAAAGCCAGATGAACAAAAACACGACCTACGACATCACGATTGATAAAGACAACTACTTCACTTTCAGCGCACAGGAAACCACCGTTGGCGTTGAATTCAGCAAGGATTTTGAAAAGGAATACGCCATCGAGCCTATTCCACAGGAACCTATCATGTTGCCCGACATTCTTTACGATTTGGGCAAATGGGATCTCAAGCCACAGTTTGAAGACTCGTTGCAAGGTTTGATTGAGACCCTGCAAATCAACCCGACCATCACCATTGAGTTGGCTTCACACACCGATGCCCGCGACACCGAAGAACGCAACGACATCCTTTCGCAAAAGCGTGCCCAAAGCGTTGTCGACTACCTGATTATCAGAGGCATCGACCCATTGCGTCTGACCGCAAAAGGCTATGGCGAAAGAGTTCCAAGAACCTTGATGAACGATGTAACCACAAAAGGCTACACCTTCAAAGCCGGCACAGTTTTGACTGAAGAATTCATCAACAAACTGCCAAGCACCGAAATCAAGGAAGCTGCTCACCAAATGAACCGTCGTACGGAATTCAGGATTCTGAGCAAAGACTTCGTGCCACGCACAACAATCAATGAAAACCAGACGGTTAACATTGCCATCAACCCTGAGGAAGACAACAGCGAGATGTTCAATGTCAGCCAAAAGGGTTATATTACCTTCTTCGCCAATGTCGATGGCTACAATGAGCCATTCACCTACAGCGAAAACGCCGACTTCTGCATTTCGGAAGCGCGTGCCTTGAAACTGTTGAACGACGGACGCATTACCGCCGATAACTTCCAAGGCGAAGTCGATAAGCTACTCAGCACCGGAAGCATTGCCGATGGCGCCATCATCGTCATCCGTGAAGTCAGAATTGCCGGCCGTTCACTCTACAATGTAGAAGTGAAAGTGGTAAAGAGAATGATTGAAGAATGGGTCATCGGTCAGAAGACGATGAAACAGTTAGGCAACTTCCAGTTTGATACCAAGACAAAGAAACTCATCATTAAATAATGGATAATCAGAGATATAGTTTAAGAGGCGTTTCCGCCGAAAAGGAAGACATTCATAATGCCATCAAGAACCTTGACAAAGGTTTATACCCCAATGCATTCTGCAAAATCATTCCCGACATTCTGGGAAACGACCCCGCGTATTGCAATATCATGCATGCCGATGGTGCCGGAACAAAGTCATCGTTGGCCTATCTTTATTGGAAAGAAACCGGCGACATGTCGGTATGGGAAGGCGTGGCGCAAGATGCCGTCGTGATGAACACCGACGACTTGATTTGCGTTGGCGCAACCGACAAAATGCTGCTTTCCTCGACCATTGGCCGAAACAAGAACCTCATTCCAGGCGAAATCATTTCGGCCCTAATCAATGGAACGGAACACTTCCTTGAAAAGCTGCGCAATTTGGGCATTGGCATCTACCTCACCGGCGGCGAGACTGCCGATGTGGGCGATTTGGTGCGCACCGTCATTGTCGACAGCACCGTCACCACACGCATCAAGCGCGACGAAGTCATCGAAAACAACATTCAGCCAGGCGATTGCATCGTGGCATTTTCCTCATCGGGACAAGCCACCTACGAAGACCACTACAACGGCGGCATGGGCAGCAACGGCCTGACTTCAGCCCGCCACGATGTGCTGAACCACTATCTGGCCGACAAATACGAAGAAAGTTTCGACCATTCCATTCCGGAAGATTTGATTTATTCAGGTCCGCACAAACTCACCGACCCGACTGAGATCGAAGGCGTCGATGTCGGCAAGATGATTCTCTCTCCTACCCGCACCTACGCCCCATTGATGATACCGATTCTGAAAGAATTCCGCAAACAGATTCACGGCATCATCCATTGCAGCGGCGGTGCCCAGACCAAAGTCCTGCATTTCGTCGACAAGCTGCACATCGTGAAAGACAACATGATGGAACTACCGCCATTGTTCCGCATGATTCAGGAAGCATCGGGCACCGACTGGCATGAGATGTACAAGGTCTTCAACATGGGACACCGTTTGGAAATCTACACCAACGAAAAGGCCGCCAATGAGATGATTGCCATCGCCAAGGAGTTCAACATTGACAGTCAGATTATTGGCCATGTGGAGGCATCGGATGTGAAGCGGCTGACGATTCGGAGTGAACGTGGAATGTTTGAGTATTAAGCATTTACATAGCCTGCAAAATCTCATCCAAAGTCCTTTTTTCGGACTTATAGCCTAATTTTTCCTTCAGCTTTTGTTTCCGCTTGAAAATGGCACTCTCGGAAACACAATAGATTTCGGCCAGTTCAAAAGTTGACAATCCAGATTTCACCAAACAGCAGAACTGGAAATCCTTGTCGGGCAACTCCTTTGTGTATAGCCATTTGGAAAAAGAGGAAAATAAATCCGCAATGGCATCGCATAAATCCCTAATTTCCTGCTCTTTTACTACTGCAAAAGAAGAGTTTTTGTTTACATTGAAATAGCCTTTACTAACAAATAGTTTATAAGCCTCAGACTGACGTAGCAAATCATTTCTAAAAGCTGTCTCCTGGGCATTTTCCTTAGACGAATTCTTCCCATTGGCTCTTCTTCTAAAAAACAATAATGCTGTCAACAAAAGAGCTACAAGCAAACCAACAAGGCATATTTCCCAATGCAGTGACATTGGATTGTCTTGTTTGGCTGAATCAAGGACAATGTGGTAAGATTTCACTCCTGTATTACTATCAATTACAATTGACATGTTCTCTACGGGAGTCTGCAAATGCAATTTAGTTGGCTTCTGAATCGTATCTATCATAATATCTTTTTCTGCAAAAATAGTCGTTTTTCATCAATTGTTTCCCAATCATCACTCTATTTTCCATTTCAGCTCATATTATTTCCAACTTTCTTACATAATTAAAAGTATAACATGCTGATTTGTATTAAACTACACAAATTAATTCCAGTTGTTTTTCCATAAGTTTTCCATGATATATCCAATAAAAAGACGCTCATTTTTTCCATTTTTGCAAAACAAAACGCGGAAGTCGAAAAGCGAACGAGTAGGCAAAACTAAATGTAACAAATAACAAAAATGTTTAATTTCAAAAAAAGCCTTTTGGCACTTTCACTGACAATGTTGCTAACTGTGAGCGGATTTGCTCATCAAGACAGTAAAAGCGAAGCAACACCACAAAAACAAAACAATGAAACAAAGACGCTGAACATAGAAGTGTCTGGTACCTTTGCAGGAGCAACTTTCACACAAAACTACATCACTATTAGATGCAGAGGTAATGAGGGATGTTGTTTCACCGTGTATAATGACGAACTGGAAATATATGAGAGAGGCAGCAGTAGCTCATATCAAGTATCCAGCGTCTTGTACACCACCATTCAAGGCGATGAAACCACTTATATAATTAGTCGCTAATCAACAGAAAAAGGTGTAGTTAAAGGTAATTTCGTAACATTACACGCATTACCTTTTTCTACACCCCTTCCTTAAATCTAAAAAAATGTAAATCCATGTATTTATGAAAAGATATCAATTAACTACTATCATTTGCATTCTTTGCATTATTATGTATTCATGTAACTCTTTTGGGCAAGAAATTTTCGTCACCGCCAACAGCAACCTCTGTCCCAATTGCTACAATCAGTATCGGATGCTTGACAGCATCGATGAAGCAATTCCTATACACCTTGTCTTCCAGAAAACCAACGTGAAAGAAGCCAGAAAGTTTGCTGATAAGTTCTTCAAAATAAAGCGAAGTTTTGATATCATTTGCAACGATTCCGTATTCGCAAACTTTTCACACAACATTTTTCCTTGGATTTACTACAACAAAGACAGAAGGCTTCTTTTAGATGCGGAACTCGGCCGAAGTGATAAATGGATACCTATCGTCAAAAGTCTATCGAAAAGAAAAAGCATCGGGCAAGAAATCGCACAATTGTCGGAAAATATGGCATTGTCCAATGACAGCAGATGTGTTTCATTAAAAGAGAACTTTATCTTTTTAGATTTCTCTTATCATGAGCTGCACCTTTTTGGTTCAAATTTCCAATTGTTGAAAACACAGGATTTTTCTAACTCAAATATTCCAGCAGTTTACCATAGTATTTTCAAGGATGAGACAACATGGCAAAGGGTAGCACAATACGCCAATGAAATTGCGCCTTATATCCCCGACTTTGGAAAAATCAAAATTGACAATGGTTGCCTCTTTCACGACACGCTTTTCTTGCTCGTCAATGTAAACTACATCGAAACCTATTTCAACGAGAGAATCCAAGATTCCGTTGTCAGAGCGATGAATGAAAGTGCCATCATCAGTTTGGATGAACAGCTTAACATTCAGACAATCTATCCTTTGCGCTTTCGCGATTCACTACGATTCGACGATTTTATAGCCAATGCATACGCATACTGCGTCTTTCAAATCAATAGTTGGGATGATATTATTCTGAGTATTTCACAAAAGGAAGAAAGCGAAAAGCATATCCTTTGCAGAATGGAGAAATCGAACGGAGAAATCAGGTTCAAATCACTAGTTGACAACGCTTTCATCCCTGAATTCAACGAAAAACACCAACTTGGAACAAAACTATGTTTGATTAAAGCTGACGGTCAAAACGCCTATTTCAATGCCGCACCCATCATCACCAACTACGAAAACGGCCGTATCCTCGAACTGCCTTTCAACAACGACAATGCCCATTTCGACCTGAAACATGGCATTGCTGAAGCAGATTATATCCTTGCGGACGCATTGCAAACAGCTACTGGTGACTATTTATTGTTGTATTATCTCGAATCAAAGAACAAAGTAAGCCTCGTGGATACGACAGGATCAATCGTATGGACACTTCATCTTCCTGACAATTGGTCAAAGGCATATTTGGTTGACGAGAAGCATCTGTTTTTCATTGATGACGACAACCATCTCTTCAATGCATTTTAATCATATTTCATGCGTCGGTTTCAGTGTTGGGCATCGAATTATTTTGTACCTTTGCCCAACAATTCTGAAACCGTGGACATCACCGAAAAACTCGAGACAATAAAGCACCGCTGGGAGGAAATGGGCGAACAACTCGCCGACCCTGCCATTGCGGGCGACATGAAGCGTTTCGTCAAGCTCAACAAGGATTATAAGGATTTGGAGCCTATCGTTACCGCTTTCAAGGAATACAAGTTGCTGAAAGCAAACATTGAGGAAGCACGCGAAATCCTCGCCACCGAAAAAGACGAAGAAATGCGCAAGATGGCCGTCGATGAAATCGAGGCGGCACAATCGCGCATTGATGTCCTTGAACAAGACATCCGCGTGATGATGATTCCTAAAGACCCGCAAGACAGCAAGAACGCCATCATGGAAATCCGTGCCGGAACCGGCGGCGACGAGGCTTGCCTCTTTGCCGGCGACCTTTTCAGGATGTACGCCAAATATTGCGAGGCCAAAGGCTGGAAAATTGAAATCACTTCCGTCAGCGAAGGTGCCAGCGGCGGCTACAAGGAAATCGACTTCAACGTGACGGGCAACGGCGTTTACGGCATCTTGAAATTTGAATCGGGCGTTCACCGCGTGCAGCGCGTACCGAAGACCGAGACCCAAGGCCGCATCCACACCTCAGCGGCATCGGTAGCGGTTTTGCCTGAAGCCGAGGAATTTGACGTGGAAATCAACGAAGGCGAAATCAAATGGGACACCTTCCGTTCGAGTGGAGCCGGCGGTCAGAACGTGAATAAGGTCGAATCGGGCGTGCGTCTGCGCTACGTATGGAAAAACCCGAACACAGGCGAATCGGAGGAAATCCTGATAGAATGTACCGAGACCCGCGACCAACCCAAGAACAAGGAAAGAGCCTTGTCGCGTTTGCGCACCCGCATCTACGACATGGAATACCAGAAATATATCAACGACATTTCGGCAAAGCGCAAGACCATGGTCTCAACCGGCGACCGTTCGGCCAAAATTCGCACCTACAACTATCCGCAAGGGCGCGTCACCGACCACCGCGTGGAAGGCCTCACCGTCTACAACCTCTCCGCAGTAATGGACGGCGATCTCAACGAAATCATCGAGAGGCTGCAAATGGCTGAAAATGCAGAACGACTGAAGGAAAACATAGAATCATAATACAATACCATGAATAAATCACAACTTTTAGAACAAATCAAGCAGAAGCAATCGTTTTTGTGCGTCGGCTTGGACACTGATGTCAACAAGATTCCGCAGGAACTGCTGGCAATGGAAGACCCAGTCTTTGAATTCAACAAGCAGATTATCAACAAGACGGCACAATATGCCGTTGCTTACAAGCCCAACACGGCTTTCTACGAAGTGTACGGCACGAAAGGCTGGATGAGCCTGGAACGCACCATTCAGTACATTCACAACAATTTTCCTGAAATTTTCGTCATCGCTGACGCAAAACGCGGCGACATTGGCAACACATCGGCCAACTATGCCAAGGCATTCTTCAACACGCTGAAAGCCGATGCCCTCACCGTCGCACCTTACATGGGCAAGGATTCCGTCGCGCCTTTCCTCAACTTTGAAGACAAGTGGATCATCCTTCTGGCTCTGACTTCCAATGCCGGCTCAAAGGATTTCCAATATCTCAGCGTTGGTGACAAGATGCTGCACCAGCAGGTTCTGCAAACCGCAACCACTTGGGCCGACTCCGAAAAGATGATGTTTGTGGTTGGCGCAACACACCCTGAAGAATTAGGCGAAATCCGCAAAATGTTACCCGATTATTTCTTCTTAGTGCCAGGCGTTGGCGCACAAGGCGGCGACCTTCAAGCCGTTGCCAAAAACGGACTGAACAATGAATGTGGCCTGCTCGTCAACTCATCAAGAGGCATCATTTACGCTTCCAATGGCAGCGATTTCGCCATCCGCGCCAGCGAAAAGGCCAAGGAATTGCAGGAACAGATGGCTGTCTTGCTGAAAGAGAAAGAAATCATCTGAACTTTTTCGACCTATTGTGCCATTGACTTGAAAAAAATCTGAAATTGAAACACCAATAACAACAGACAAAATTATCAACAAAAAAGTATAACCTTAAATGTTACAAACTATGAAAAAGTTATTTTTTTCATTGATGGCTATTGCCGTTATCACATTCACAGGATGCCACAAAGAGAAAACTGATTTCGAAAAACTCACGAAAGTATCGGAAATGCTCTATGAAGTGACTTACGACTCATACAGCAGCAATCCAGTTGGCACATACAACGAAATTTCAGGAGACATGGCTTGTTCCTGCGTGCGCAACGGTAATTATCATGGTCGTAATTTCGACTATTTCATGAACCAGACTTCGACCATCGTAGTGCATACAACCGCCAAAAACGGGCGTTACGCCACCATCGGCGTCGGACGCCTTGCCAAAGTCAACGATGCCATGATTGATGCCGGTCTGTCTGACAGGCAGCTTGAAATCTTGCCTTGGGCCGTACTTGATGGCATGAATGAAAAAGGACTTGTTGTTAGCAACAACGTAGTGTCAAAAGTAGACTGGGGAGAAACTCCTCACACTGGAACAAACCCAGGCGCCCCTGAGTTGAATATCATGCACACAACACGTGCTTTGCTCGACAATTGCGCAACAGTAAATGAGGCTCTGACTTATTTGAATGAACACAGCATCACTCCATTTGAATCAGAGTATATGAATTTACATATCATGATTTCTGACCCGACCGAAACATACGTCGTTGAAATCATCAACAATGAAATTGTTGCGAGACCTCAAAACATCATGACAAACTACCATGTATTCCTTGATGACATTCCAGAATACGCCATAGGTGTGGAACGCTACAACATCCTCAACGAACATTACGCCGAAAGCGGTGAAAGTATGGAAAGCATGTGGGAGCTTATGAAGCGTGTGAGTTATACAAATAGTTACAATGCCGAAAACAAATGGTATTCTGATCATGCGTTAACTTATGGTATTTTCTATTCGGAAATACCACAATATCAGAATTTTCTGGATAGCATTTCACTTTCGGAACAAAATGCTTGGGCAGAAGAAAAGGCCTATATTAAACAAAACGGCTTCCGTGAAGATACGGAATGGTGGGACACAACGCACAATACCATTTACGACATAGCAAACAAGAAGGTTTGGGTCACACTCCACGAGGGATTACTTGATAGCACAATTCACAAGTTCAGCCTGTAAATTCATCTTTTTATTAAGGTAATTCACCAATTTGAAAATCCGTCTTGCGAAAGTGAGGCGGATTTTATGTGCGGTTTGTCCACGGCCAGACATAATATTTTCCCCCACCTTTGAAAAACCTAAGCCAAAAAACAATATTTTTGCAATTTTATAGTAATCAATTTGTAGCAAACAATTACAAATAAAATAAAGCAATGACTTTTAAAAGGTTAAACAACATTACAGGCTGGCTGGCAGGTTTGATTGCCACAGTCGTGTATTTTCTCACGCTCGAACCAACGGTGAGCTGGTGGGATTGCGGCGAGTACATCTCGACCGCCTACAAACTGCAAGTGGGTCACCCTCCTGGGGCACCTCTTTTCCAAATGTTAGGCCGTTTCTTCTCGCTCTTTGCGGGCGGCGATGTCACTAAAGTGGCCATGATGATCAACGGCATGTCGGCCATTTGCGGTGGCCTGACCATTGCATTTTTGTTCTGGACCATCACCATGCTGGCCCGAAAAATCTGGATGAAAGAAGGCGAAGATGCGCCTTGGGTGAATAAGATTGGCGTGCTGCTGGCTGGTTTCGTCGGCGCCGTCGCCTATTGCTTCAGCGAATCGCAGTGGTTCAATGCCGTGGAAGGCGAAGTGTATTCCATGTCATCGTTCTTCACCGCCGTCACTTTCTGGGCCATCCTGAAATGGGAGGAATCCTCCGACGACCCGAAGAGCCTCCGCTGGATTATCTTCATCGCCTTCATGATTGGCTTATCCATTGGCGTTCACCTGCTTAACCTCTTGTGTATCCCTGCCATCGTTTATGTGGTTTACTTCAAGAAAGCCAAGAAAAAGATCACCTTCTGGCGTTTCATTGGCGTGGGCCTCATCTCGGTGGTGCTGCTTTGGCTGATCAACAACTTCATCGTGCCTCAGACCGTCAACCTGGCTGGCAAGATGGAACTGTTCTTCGTCAACACGCTTGGAGCACCTTTCAATCTGGGCACCATCATTTATTTTGCTCTCATCATCGGACTCATCGTCTGGGGCCTGATTTACACCACCAAGCGTCAGAAAGTGGTCTGGAACACCGCCATCCTTTGCCTCATGTTCATTTTGATTGGCTACTCATCGTTCTTCATGCTGGTCATCCGCGCCAACACGAACACGCCTATCAACGAAAACGAGCCGAAGGAATCGCTGTCGCTGCTGGCTTACCTCAACCGTGAACAATACGGCAGCTGGCCCTTGCTTTACGGCGCTTATTACAACGCTCCTGTTTCCGATGCCAAAGATGCATCTCCAATCTATGTCAAGGATAAAGAAGCGCACAAATATGTCATCACCGACGACCGCAAGCACTCTGTGCCGGATTATCCCGACGAGATGAAGACCATTTTCCCACGTATGTGGAGCACGCAAAACGAGCGTCATATAGATACGTATGAAAACTATCGCAAAGACCGCCGTGGCAATATCATCGGTAATCCTGTAAGAGTGAAAAAATACGATGGCTCAACCGAAACCGTCCTAAAGCCGACCATGGGACAAAACCTGAAGTTCTTCTTCAACTATCAGTGCAACTGGATGTATTGGAGGTACTTCATGTGGAATTTCGTTGGCCGTCAGAACGACATCGAAAGCCAAGGCGAACTGACCCACGGCAACTGGTTGAGCGGCATCAGCTTCATCGACAACGCCCGCCTCGGCGACCAGAGCGACATGCCTGAAAGTTTGCAGAATCCAGGCAGAACCACCTATTTCTTCCTGCCTCTGATTCTCGGTCTCATCGGTCTGATTTGGCTGCTCAAGCGCGATTTGAAGCAAAGCTGGATTATCTTCCTCGTCTTTGTCATGACAGGCATCGCCATCGTCATCTACCTGAACCAAGTGCCTTGCCAGCCTCGTGAAAGAGACTACTCATACGCAGGTTCGTTCTATGCCTTCTGCATCTGGATTGGCATGGGCGTGATTGCCCTCATCGACCTCATCGACCGCGCCACCAAGAGCAAGAAAATGGTGACGACCGTGGCCGTCGGCTTGGTTTGTTTCCTCGCCGTGCCATGCGTCATGGGTTCGCAAGGCTGGGAAGAACACAACCGTTCCGGCAAGACTTCGGCCTTAGACTGGGCGAGGAATTACCTTGCACAGTTGCCTCCGAATGCCGTCATTTTCACCCGTGGCGACAACGACACCTTCCCGCTTTGGTATGTCCAGGAAGTGGAAGGCTACCGCACCGATGTCCGCGTGTGCAATTACATGCTTTCACAAGGCTATTGGTATGTCCATCAGATGGGCAGAAAGGTTTACGAATCGGAACGAATGCCGTTGACATTGAGTCCTAAGGAATATGAAAACGGTGTCAACGAAAGTCTGCCTATCATTGAGGAAGATTTCTTCAACGGCAAGCGTGTCGAATTGCAACAAGTCATCGATTTCATCCGGAATCCTAAGGCTGTGAAGCATTATCAGGGCGGTGGTTCGACACACTATGTGCCTTGCCGTCAACTGAAACTGACCGTCGACAAGGAAGCCTGCATCCGCAATGGCATCGTCCCTGAGAACATGCAGGACAAGATTGTTGACGAAATCAGCTGGGACTTGAAATGTGGCAGTTACATCTACAAGAACGCCATCATGCTGCTCGACTTCATCGCCACCAACAACTGGGAACGCCCGATTTACTTCACCAGCTTCAGCGACATGAGCAAGGTGCTTGGCATCGACAAGTATTTGCACATGGAAGGTCTCTCCTACCGCTTCATCCCTGTTGTAGCCGAAGACTACCACAAGGGCTTCGGCGGCGTTTACCGCGAAGGTGCCTACGACCTTCTGGTCAACAAGGCAAGATGGGGCAGCATGAACCAGGATGGTGTGGTGCCTGACCGCGAGAGCGTCCGCAACGCCACCTTTGCACGTCAGAGCTACATTCGTCTGGCACAAAGCTTAGTCAATCATGCGGAATACGATTCAGCCGTCGTCGTGATGGACAAATACCAGGAATTCTTCCCGAACGAGAAATTCCCATTCGATGTCATGCTGTATCAGTTCCCTGAAATGTACTACGTTTGTGGTGCCGATGAAAAGGGTGATGCTTTCATGGAAAAGATGGTCAAGAATTACTCCGACAAACTGGTATTCTACGGCAAGATGAAGCCTAAATTCCAGGAATACTACGATGATGAAATCGGTGAAAGCCTCGAGGTGCTGAGAGAACTTTCGGAGAGCGCCGAGCGTTTCGACCGCACCGAGATGAAAGACCTCATCATAACGAAGACCAATGAATGCATTCAGCATTACTACAACTATTAAGGCTTTGAGCCGACACTGAAAAAACGCCATCACGATTTGTGGTGGCGTTTTTTATGATTATTGCAGACCATTCAAGAATTTTTACTATTTTTGGAGGTTTAAAACTAAGTTCTACCATGAGAATCAAATTCATTGGTGCAGCGCAGGAAGTGACCGGCAGCAAGCACCTGATTATCACCGACCACGGGAAGAAAATACTGCTCGACTGCGGCATGTTCCAAGGCAAAGGCCTTGAAACCGATGCATCGAACCGCAACACGATGGTCGAGCCTAAGGAAATAGATTACATCATTCTCACCCACGCCCATATTGACCACTGCGGTCTGATACCCTATTATTACAAACAAGGTTTCCGCGGACAAGTGGTCTGCACCGACGCCACCCGCGACCTTTGCAGCATCATGTTGCCCGACAGCGGTTTCATTCAGGAAAACGATATGGTATGGTTCAACAAGAAGCGCCGCAAGGAAGGTCTTCCTGCCCTGCAACCTATCTACACCGAGAAAGATGCCCGTGCATGCATGGAGCTGTTCCTCAGCACATCCTACAACCGTTGGGTGTTCCTCGACAATAACATTAAGGTGAAATTCAACAACACAGGACACCTGTTAGGCAGCGGCTGCGCCATCATCGAAATCGACGAAGGCGGTGACATGACGCGCATCGGCTACACGGGCGACATCGGCCGCGAATACAACTACCTGCTGCGTTCGCCCGAAGCCTTCCCGCATTGCGACTACATCATCACCGAAGCCACCTACGGCAACCGTCTTCACGCTGACCGCACCAATGCCGAAGAACAACTGCTTAAAATCATCTACGACACCTGCATCGAAAAGCGCGGCAAACTCATCATTCCTTCATTTGCCGTCAGCCGCACGCAGGAAATCGTTTATTTGCTGAACAATTTCTACAACGATGGCAAACTGCCGGAAAAGATTCCAGTATTTGTCGACAGCCCGCTGGCCGTCAATGCTACCGAAATCTTCCGCATGCACTTGGATTTGTTCAACGAAAACGTCCGTGATGTCATCAAATACGACCCCGACCCGTTTGGCTTCAACAGCCTGACTTTCGTCAGGGATGTCAACCAATCGAAGGCACTCAACGCACGCAAGGAGCCTTGCATCATCATTTCCGCATCGGGCATGATGGAAGCCGGCCGCGTGAAGCATCACATCGCCAACAGCATCGCCCGCCCGAACAACTCCATTCTGGCCATCGGCTATTGCGCTCCTACAACTTTGGGTGCCAAACTGTTGGCAGAACCAAAACCTGATGTGGTTTCGATTTTCGGCAACGAATATAGCGTTTTGGCCGACATCTACTCCATCGATGCTTTCAGCGGTCACGGCGATTATTCCGAAATGATCAACTACCTGAAATGCCAAGACCCAAAGAAAGTCAAGAAGGTATTCCTCGTCCACGGCGAGCCTGACGCCCTGAAATTCTACAAACGCCAGCTGCGCAAGGAAGGCTTTGAAAACATCGTCATTCCAGAACCTGGCGAGACTTTTGAACTAAAATAAACGCTTACATGGATTCCATTTTCAAGACAGATAATTGTGAGTTGATTCATGGAGATTGCCTTTCTGTAATGAAAGAGATGCCCTCAGAATCCGTTAATTGTATCATCACGTCACCACCATATTGGGGCATGCGTGTTTATGACAATAACGAAAACATCAATGAAGTAGGAAACGAACCTGATTTCAACCAATACATTGAAAAACTAACCGTTATTTTTCAAGAAGCCCAAAGGGTTCTTTGTAATGATGGCTCTCTTTGGCTAAATTTAGGAGACAAATACGATGACAAAGCCCTTTTAGGTCTTCCCTGGAGGGTTGCCATATCATTGATGGATAACGGATGGATTTTAAGAAATGATGTGATCTGGAACCAGCTTAAAGGCACACAAAGTTGCAAAGACCGTCTTAGGGACTCTTACGAACATGTTTTCCATTTCGTCAAATCCAAGAAATATTATTATAATTCCGAAGAAATCAGGATTTTACCAACACACAAGCCTAAAACCATCAACGGAAACACCATTTCGGCAACTGGTGTAAGCGGTGTAAAATACAGGAAACTCATTGCAGAAAGCACCGTTTTGACAGAAGAAGAAAAAGAAAATGCCACAAGATGCCTTGATGAGACTTTAGAACAAGTCAGAAAGGGAGAACTGAACGATTTCCGAATGACAATCAGAGGTGCACAAAGAGCATGGCATAGCGATAACACAAAAATCAGCGGAAGAGCTAAAGAACTGGAACGGAATGGTTTCTATATCATGAAAATCGGTGCAAACGGTCATCTTCCATCTGACATTTGGGACATTGTCCCCGAGGACACATGGAGAAAAGACAGTCACTGCGCCGTCTTTCCGGAAGAACTTTTAAGGATTCCAATACTTTCCACCTGTCCAATACAAGGGATTGTCCTTGATCCTTTTTGCGGGACAGGGAGTACCGCATCAGCCGCACTCAAATTAGGAAGACGAGCTATCGGAATTGACCTTAGCGAAGAATACATCAATTTATCCATTCAAAGAGTCAAAGATTTAACAAGCATGCTTTTACTATGAATAACAGGGAATTAAAGAAAACTCCAATTGAAATATTCTGCCACGATTGCAGTTGCGCCAGCGATGAAATGAAACTTGCAATAAGGCAACAATATTGCAAATACATCAAAAGCACATGCTGTAAACCAAGAAAAAGCGAACCAAGTGTCAAAGTCGGCATTTGCACTTTAGGAGCCAGAGTCGCAAGAGGAAAAAACGTCAAGCCCATCATCATTTGCCCCCAACGATTCAAAGAAGATAGCATGTTTGAAACCATTCGTGAAAAGTACCTTTCCGAATGGAAAAACGTCAAATGGATTCCAGAAGTAAGCATAGGTGTTGGAGGAAGTGTCGATTACGTTGCTGTTGAAGTTGACGCTAAAGACAAAATAAAGGATTTCCTTTGTGTAGAAATTCAGGCTGCTGGAACAACGGGAACGCCCTATCCTGCTGTAAAGGAATTTATTAGCAACGGACAATTCAAATGTAATTCTTATAAATACGGCATCAATTGGGCAAATGAATTTTCAAAGACCATGATGCAACAAGCTTATAAGAAAGGGAAAATCATTGAAAGCTGGAAACGGAAAATCGTGTTTGTCCTTCAAGATGTTGCCATGGAATACCTAAATAATGCCGCAGATTGTTCAAAAGTCACAACATCAAATTCTCTTTTCCCGATTGATTTTTGCACTTTTAAATTAGAATGGAACCAAACCAAGTGGAATTTGACTTTTGACACAATTAGAAGTACAACAACTGACGGAATCAAAACTATTTTAGGCGGTGCTTCCGTAAATGAATATCCAACCGAAACTGAATTTATTGAAAACATTATCAAAAAAGGAATTGCCGATGGAATTCTAAAATCCAATCATTAACTATCTTTGCAAAAAATTATCACTATGGCACAAAAACCATCCATACCAAAAGGCACCCGCGACTTCCTGCCTGAAGTCATGGTGCGCCGCAATTATATTTTCGACACCATCAAAGGCGTGTTCAAGCGTTTTGGCTTTCAGCCGATTGAAACGCCATCGATGGAAAACCTCAGCACGCTGCTCGGCAAATACGGAGACGAAGGCGACAAGCTTTTGTTCCGCGTGCTGAACTCTGGCGATTTCATGTCGGGCGTCGAGCAAAACGGCGAACCGCTCGAATCGCTGAAACTGGCTGGCAAAATCTCGGAAAAAGGTCTGCGTTACGACCTCACCGTGCCTTTTGCCCGCTTCGTGACCATGTACCGCGATCAAATCGCCTTCCCGTTCAAGCGCTATCAGATTCAGCCCGTTTGGCGTGCCGACCGTCCGCAGAAAGGCCGTTACCGCGAATTCTGCCAATGCGACGTAGACATCATCGGCAGCAACTCCATCCTCAACGAAGCCGAACTGGTGCAGATTGTCAACGAGGTTTTCACAAATCTGAAAATCAATGTTATTCTTAAGATAAACAACCGCAAGATTTTGGCTGGCATTGCCGAATACATCGGAAAATCGGATGCTCTGGTCGACATTACGGTTGCCATCGACAAGTTGGACAAAATCGGCATTGATGCCGTCAACACCGAACTTGCCGAAAAGGGGCTGGAACCCGAAGCCATCGAAAAGCTTCAGCCTATCCTCTTCATGAAAGGCGATGTGCGCGAGAAGATCGCTCAGCTGAAGCCGCTGCTCGACAACGAAGTCGGACAGAAAGGCATTGAGGAACTGGAGACCCTGTTCGATTACATCGACAACATGGAACTCGACATCGACACCGAGCTTGACCTCACTTTGGCCCGCGGCTTGAATTACTACACAGGCGCCATCTTCGAGGTGAAAGCCAAGGATTTCCCGATGGGCAGCATCTCAGGCGGTGGCCGCTACGACAACCTGACCGGCATTTTCGGTCTGCCGAACGTTTCGGGCGTGGGCATCAGTTTCGGTGCCGACCGCATCTACGACGTGCTCGATGGCCTCAACCTCTTCCCCGAGACCATGTCGGAAAGCACCAAGGCCATTTTCCTGAATTTCGGGCCGAACGAAGAGAAATACTGTCTGAAATACTTGAATCAAGTGCGCAAGCACGGCATCAACGCAGAGATTTATCCCGATGCCGCCAAGATTCAAAAACAGATGAAATACGCCGACCAACGCAATATCCCGATTGTCATCATTGCCGGCGAGCAGGAAGTCGCCGAACAGAAATTCACCGTGAAGTGGATGAAAGAAGGCCGTCAGGAAAGCGTGGAAGCAAACAAATTAGTTGAAACAATTATTTAAACCATTATGACAAAAGACGAATTTCTTCAACTCCTTCAGCAGGAAGCCGCCTCCTTGCAGGAGACGGTCTCAACTGCCAATGGCGATTGGATTGTCAAGGGTTTCATTGACGTTTCAAGAAACATTTACACAATTTCGGCTGACACGAAAGTGATTTCCAAAATCATGGAGTTGTTGATATTTCCAAGAATCAACGAGTTTGCATCACGGAACGGACTTGAATGGCAGCCCTGTAGTGAGCAGAATTTCTATCCCGACATTACATTTGTTGATAACGAAGGCAATAAATTTGCCGTTGACGTAAAATCAACTTATCGCAAAGATGCCGAACATGTCAACGGGATGACATTGGGTGCATTTACAGGTTATTTCAGGAATAGGAACAGCACCAAAAACATCATGTTCCCTTACACTGAATATGCCGGTCATTTTGTCTTGGGACTGATTTATTCGAGATGCGATGGAATAAACGAAGGCGAAATTCATCAATTGGATGATTTGCAAAACATTCAATCCGTGGCTAAAAACTTCGTTTTCTTTGCTCAGGAAAAATATAAGATTGCCATTGACAGGCCCGGCAGCGGCAACACCAAAAACATTGGTGGCGTTACAAAAATAGAAGACTTAATCAACGGAAACGGACTATTCTCAACATTGAGTGAAAGCGTTTTCGATGATTATTGGATGTACTATTTGACAAGCGACATGGCAAACGCAGCCCAATTGCCAGCACCTTATTACAAAAACATCGAAGAATATAGGACTTTCAAAGGCATCTGATCATGTTTGAGCAACTGAATCTTTTCGACATAGAAATCACCCCAATGTTTCCCTCAACACGATATCAGGGAAGCAAGTTGAAATATGTCGACTGGATTTGGGAATGTGTGAAAGACCTGCCTTTCAATTCTGTTTTGGATGCTTTTGGAGGCACCGGATGCATTGCCTATAAAATGAAAAAAGAAGGGAAATGTGTCACATACAATGACATACTTTCATTCAACTCTATGATTGGGCGGGCACTCGTTGAAAATGACACGGTAAAAGTTTCAGATGATGTAGTGCTGTATGTGCTGACTCGTCATTCCGACATTCAATATCCATCATTCATAGCAGACACGTTCTCAGATATTTACTATACAAATGAAGAAAACAATTGGCTTGATTTTGTCGTGACAAACATCAGGTCTATTCAGGACAAATACCAACAGGCAATCTTGTATTTCGCTTTGTTCCAAGCCTGCATCATCAAGCGTCCATACAATCTTTTCCACCGCAAAAATCTGTATATCAGATTACAAGAAGTTGAAAGAAGTTTTGGAAACAAAGCAACTTGGGACACCCCTTTTGAAGAACATTTCAAGACTTTCGTAAAGGAAGCCAATAATGCGGTATTCTCCAACGGGAAGCACAATCAGTCCATAAACCAAGATGCTTGCACAATATCCAATCACTTTGATTTCGTGTATGTTGACACACCCTATATCTCATCAAATGGCATTGGCGTAAACTACGCTGATTTCTATCACTTTTTAGAAGGTTTGATGGATTATGAACATTGGAGCGAAAAAATTGATTATTCAAGCAAACACCGACGCTTGAAAGCCGTTCCATCAGAATGGACCAATCCGAAAACCATCACGACGGCATTTGAAAAACTTATTCACAACTTCAAAGACAGCATTTTAGCTATTTCTTATCGTTCAGATGGGATTCCAAGTGTTGAGACCATCATTGACATACTGGAAAATGAAGGCAAAAATGTTAAAGTCTATGAAAGCCAAAAAATGAAATATGTCTTAAGCAACAAAACATCCTCAGAAATACTTATTACAGCAACATGACTTTGAACAGACAAGTTCCATTTATCATTAGAAACAACAAATTACAAATCAATACAATATGAAAACACATTACATCAGTTCAGAAGAACTTACATTTAAACAAGTCGACGAAATCCTCCATAACGGATATAAACTCGCCCTCTCGGAAGATGCCATCAACCGCATTCAGAAATGCCGTGATTATTTGGACAAGAAAATGGAAAACCAGGACAAGCCAATCTATGGCGTGACCACAGGTTTTGGTTCACTTTGCGACCACAGCATTTCAAAGGAAGACCTCAGCACACTGCAAAAGAACCTTGTCATGTCGCACGCTTGCGGCACCGGCGAAATGGTTCCTGAAGAAATCATCCGCCTCATGCTTCTGCTCAAGGTGCAGAGCCTTTCATACGGCAATTCCGGCGTGCAAGTCATTACCGTACAGCACCTTATTGACTTCTTCAACAACGACGTGCTGCCTGTGGTCTACAACCAAGGTTCACTCGGTGCATCAGGCGACTTGGCTCCTTTGGCCAACCTCATGCTGCCTTTGCTCGGTCTGGGCGAAGTCCACTACAGAGGCGAAATCGTCCCTGCACAACTAATTCTTGCCAAATTCGGTTGGGAACCTATCACGCTGCAGTCGAAAGAAGGTCTCGCCCTGCTGAACGGCACACAATTCATGAGCAGCTACGGCACATACGTCCTGTTGAAAGCCTTCCGCCTCAGTTACTTAGCCGACCTCATCGGTTGCGTTTCACTGGAAGCCTTCGACGGCAGAATTGAGCCTTTCTACGACCAGATGCATCAAATCCGTCACCACAACGGACAGATTGTCACGGCAAAGCGCGTCCGCGAGTTCACCAAAGGCAGCCAGCTCATCTCAAGAGAGAAGAAACACGTTCAGGATCCTTATTCGTTCCGTTGCATGCCTCAGGTTCACGGTGCATCGAAAGACGCCATCGACTATGTGGCTTCCGTCTTCAGCGAAGAGATCAACGCTGTCACCGACAACCCGACCATCTTCCCTGACGAAGACCTCGTCATCTCAGCCGGCAACTTCCATGGTCAGCCTCTTGCCATCACCTTGGATTTCTTGGCCATCGCCATGAGCGAACTCGGCAACATCAGCGAACGCCGCGTTTACCAACTGATTAGCGGCAAGCGCGAACTGCCTTCATTCCTCGTTGCAGAACCAGGTCTGAACTCAGGCTTCATGATTCCACAATATGCAGCCGCTTCCATCGTCAGCCAGAACAAGCAGCTCTGCTGCCCAGCTTCAGTCGACAGCATCGAGTCGTCACAAGGCCAGGAAGACCATGTGAGCATGGGCGCCAATGCCGCCACCAAGGCTTTGCGCGTTGCCGAAAACCTTGAGCGCATCCTTGCCATCGAGCTCTTCAACGCTGCACAGGCACTGGAATTCAGAAGACCTCTGAAATCGTCAGAAACCATCGAAAAGTTCGTCGCCGAATACCGCAAGAATGTGGAATTCGTAAGAATCGACAAGGTGATGTATACCGAAATCGCCAAATCGGTGAAATTCGTGAAGGAATACGCCTTGAATTTCGACGAATTGATGAACAAATAATTTCATGCGGGAATGGTAGAGACGGGATTCATCGCGTCTCTCAACCGCCCGTGCATTATAAATCAATCAGACGCGATAATCGCGTCTCTACAGAGAAATGGAAACATACGACAACAACCAGATTGGCAACCAACAGCCCGTGAAACGGCCCGGCGGCATGACATTTTTCCTTATTCTGTCGCTCATCAACGCCTGTTTTCAGATATTCAGCGCCATCTTAGGTTACCTAGGTGCGCCGATGATGAAGGAAATGATAGAGACAGGACAATTTGAGGAAGTCATGGCACCTTTCTTATCCAACATGAACGGGGAAACGATGGATGCTTTTATGGAGAGCCTCAACATCACGGCTAGCATCAATCCGACCTATTACCTTCTCCTCTTCATCCTTTACGTTGGTTCGCTTGTTGGCGTATTGAAGATGTTCAAACTCGACAAGATCGGATTTCACATCTATTCCATTTCACAAATCTGCATTTTAATCAACGCATCGGTATTTGTATATCCTTTGCAAACCGTCTCCGCATTTACTTCCGACTCATTGTCGACCATCTTATTCATCTTACTTTATTATTTGTTTTTCAAACGATTAGAGCAAATCAACAATGGCAACCAAGAAGGAAATATCTGACGGCCGCATTTTCAACTTAAAGCCGGAACTCACCTTAGCCATGAAACTGGCAGCGAGTTTCGCTATCACCTATTATGGTCTGCTTTTCATCTACGAGACCATCACCCTGTGCCTCTACCATTATTCCCTCGATTCCTATTACCTCGGCGACGAAAAGGATTTAGGCAGCATGTCGTCAGACCTCATCATCCTGATTGGTGAATTCGTATTTTGCGGGTTGCTGGTTTTCAGCTTGATACAGATTTTCCGCAAAAAGCGCATCGGCAAAGCCATTTTCGTCAGTGCCACCATTTTGCTCATCATTTTCCAACTCATCATTTCCGGTCCCTTCCCATGGTACAAATATGCCTTGGAGATTTTCCTACTTCTGCTCATCACGCCAATCCGTATCAAGAAGAAAATCAAGGTGAAGAAAGGGAAAGTCGTGGTCGAAGAAGTGAAAGAAGAAGAAACGGAAGAAACAGAAAAAGACCCTCAATGATTGTTTTTCTTTAAAAAAAAGACTTTTTAAAGTTCTTTTTTATCAGAAAATAAATCTTACAAAGTCTTTTTTTTGCCACAACAACAAAATCCCGTTATGGATGTTCGGGCTGCTGTATTGAATCCATAAGCATCTGCAAGGAATCAACGACAGGCACCTCCTCGTGATAAGGCTCCAACGGCCCGTCATTTTCAAGAGCATCTTTCCAATACTTGACAACCTTGTCAAACAGTTCCCTATTTGAACTTTGAATCGGGTCGGCGGGTGGCGAATCCATTTTCAATGGGTCAATCGGGGTGCCGTTCTTAAAGACACGGAAATCCAAGTGCGGACCTGTTGACGCGCCCGTACTTCCCACATAGCCAATCAATTGACCTTGCTTCACATGGCAGCCTTGGGTAATGCCTTTGGCATAACCCTTCAAGTGCATGTAACTTGTGGTATAGGTATCGTTATGCTTGATTTTCAAATAATTGCCAGCACCGCCTTTCTGATAGGCCTTGGTAACAACCACACCATCGCCAATGCTGTAGACTGGCGTGCCTGCCGGAGCGGCATAATCGACGCCATGATGCGGACGATAGTATTTATAGACAGGATGGAAACGGCTGTTGCTGAAAGTGGAACTGATGCGGCTGTAGCTCAACGGAGCCTTCAGGAATGCCTTGCGGAGATTTTCGCCCTTGTCGTTGAAATATTCCGTCTTGTCGTTCTGCTCAAAGGCAACCGCGCAGATGGTGTCGCCAACATGAACGAAATTGCAGAAATAGACTTCACCTAAGCCGATGGATTTGTCTTCCACATACTTACGTTCATAAACGACATCGAAAGCATCGCCTTCCTGAATACCGAAAAAGTCAATGGTCCAGGCATAAATGTCGAAAAGCTTCACAGCCAATGCTGGGTCACCGCCATTTTGGACGACCGCATTCCACAAAGATGAGGTAATCGTTCCCGAAGTGCGCTCGATTTTCACATCAATATCCTTTTCGATGCGCCATGCCGTCAGCGAATCGGTCAGGCTGAAAACTGCGGTATTTCGGTAATCGATTTCATAAATCCAAAACAATGGCGTTTGCAAGGTGTCGTTCGTCATTAAAAAGGTATATTTGTTGCCAGCACGCATCTTGCTGACATCGAACACATCGCGCTCCTCACGGGCGATATGCTCAACGACTTGCGAATCAACGCCTTTCGAGCAAAGCAAAGTGGAGAGAAACTGCCCCGATTCAACCTTTCCTTCCTCAACATACATCGAATCGATGCAGATGCCATACAAATACTGAGGTTCGGCAACGACTTCCTCTTCCGGCTCCACATACACCTCTTCGCCACGATGCTCACAGGCTCGGCAGCAAAGAATAATGACAGCAACAATCAGGATTATCGGCAAAACCAAGAAGAGAAACACCCTCCCCCACAATATTTTCTTATGACTCATGACACCTTATTTAATTAATTGATAATAGAGACGCAGAATCCGCGTCTCTATTATACGAATACATCGCGTTTATATTGTCAAAACAACGAATTATTTTGTATTTGTCTTGAACAATTTGAATCGGCTACGCCGAAGAAATGCTTTGCATTCAACGCAAGTTAAATCTTTCAAAATCCGTATTTAAAATCATTCAAAAATCCATATTTACTATCCTATATACAATCCTATCTAACTCGAAACCAAAGATTTTTGATAGATTTTTTGACTTGATTTTTATAGATTTCTTGCCGTAGGCAATCCCAAAACATTTACTTCTTATCCGTTGCCTGTGCATAACCGGCACGGACAGCCTGAATGTTCACATCGACGACTTCCTGGCCTTTCTTGCCGAAGATATGGGCAATGGCTTCTTCGACCTTGCTCAGTTCGATGCCGAGGTAAGGAACGGTAGCGCCCAAAAGCACCATGTTTGAACGGGCCTTAATCTGCTTGGCGATTTCGTTGGCATTGAAGGAGACCACATGAGGGAACTTCTTCAGTTCGGCTTCAATCTTCTCCATTTCAGGATAATTCTTGATGTTGACGAATGGGTCGGAGTTGGTGATGATCCAACCTTCCTTATTCAGCCAAGGCAGATAACGGAGTGATTCCATCGGTTCGCTCGACAGGATGATGTCGGCCTGACCTTCAGGAATGACATCGGCGAAAATCTCATTGTCGGAGAGTCTCAGATGTGAGAACACCGAACCGCCACGCTGTGACATGCCGTGAATTTCAGACTGTTTCAGGTTCATGCCCATATTCAATGCTGCATCGGAAATAATCTTTGCGACAGAAACGATACCATCGCCACCAACGCCACACAATATAATGTCTTTTTTCATATTCAATTATTTAAAGATTTAAGATTTAAATATTTAAAGATTCGCTTCTCAGCAAGCACATGATTATTTCTTCAGATGCTTTTTGAGTTCCACCAAGCAAGTGCGGTGAGGAATGATGACCGAAACGCCATTGTAGTTGACTTCTTCTTCGATGATCTTCACGTTCTCTTCATGGAATTTTGGCAGCGGATTGATGTCGCGAATATGTTCAGGAGCAACGCCCAAACCTTCGCAAATCTGGCGCAACTTGTTGTTGGCCGATGAAGGCTGACCGCCTGTCATAGCCGTAATGTCGTTATCGAGAATCATGACGACGACGTTAGCCTTTTCGTTGACGCAGTCGAGCAGGCCTGTCATGCCGCTGTGGCCGAAAGTACCGTCACCGATAACTGCAACTGCTGGGAAGATACCGACTTCGGAAGCACCCTTAGCCATGGTGATTGAAGCACCCATGCAAACGGTGGTCTGGATAGCACCCATGTTGAAGCCCAAAGTGTAGCAGCCGATATCGCCGAACACCTTGCCGCCCTTGTGGTTAGCCATGACAGCGTTCAAAGCCGTGTAGCTGTCGACGTGAGGGCACCCCTGGCACAACGCCGGAGGACGATTGACGACAACTTCAGGAACCGTGTATTCGCCAGCGGCCTTCATGCCGAGAGCCTTAGCCACCTTTTCGGCATTCAGTTCGCCATCGCGGCGGATGGTTTCGTCCAAACGGCCCATGACTTTCTTGCCTTTGCCGAGGAAACCTTTCACCTGTTCTTCAACGAACGGCTGACCGTCTTCGAGGACGAGGATTTCGTCACATTCGTCATACAGCTTGTTGATCATCGTGTATGGCAAAGGATATTGCGTGACCTTCACAACCGGATAAGGGCACTTGCCATCGGCGAAGTTTTCCATCAGATAGTTGTAAGCGATACCCGTTGTGATGATACCTAATTTCTTGTTTTCGCCTTCAAAATACTTGTTGTAGCCTGATTCTTCAGAAGCCTTCATGAAATTCGGCTGCTTGTCGATCAAGGTTCTGTAAAGGCGTTTTGCATTGGCTGGGAGCAGCACAAACGACTTGGCATCAGCTGGTTCGCTGATTTCGTTCTGCTTGCGGACCGGCTTGCGCACAATACCTGAACGGCTGTGAGCCAAACGGGTAGGAATGCGGTAAAGCACCGGTGTGCCGAGGGTTTCACTCAGTTCGTAGCCGAAGTGAACCATGTCGTAGGCTTCCTGCTGGTTTGATGGTTCCAGCATTGGAATCATGGCCCAGTGGCCGTAGTAACGGCTGTCCTGTTCGTCCTGCGACGAGAACATGCTCGGGTCGTCGGCGACAACGATGAGCAAGCCCTTCGTGCCGATGATGGCTGAGTTCATGAATGGGTCGCCGCACACGTTCAGGCCGACATGCTTCATGCAAGTCATGGCACGCTTGCCGGCGTAAGCCACACCGATAGAGGCTTCAAGAGCCGTCTTTTCGTTAGCGCACCAATTGGCCTTGATACCAAGTTCCTTGGCTTCCTTTGAGTTTCTGACGTAATCTGTAATCTGGGTTGAAGGCGTGCCTGGATAGCTGTTTATCGCACTGCCGCCTGCATCGATAAAGCCTTGAGCAATGGCTTCATCGCCTAGTAACAATAATTTCTCCATTTGTTAATGTGTATCTTTTAATTCAAAAATTCATTTGGCACAAAGATACAAAATCTTTTGATACGAAAAACGAATTATTCAAAATAGATTCTCTTATTTTACTTAACTTTCACAATCTTAACCACTTGCTTATTTTCAAAAGCCTTGCCATAATAGAGAAAACACACGCCTTGGCGCAACGAACTGAGATCAATTGCCGTCTCTTTCACAAAACGCACATTCGGCACGACTTCACGGCCACAGACATCATAAAGAGAAGCATCGTAAAAGCCTTGCCCGTCAACATGGATGCGGACGAAATCATTGGCGGGATTCGGATATATGCCGACAGCGGACTCCGGCTCGGGCGGCTCGGGGAACTTCGCCTCCCATTTCGCTTCCCAACCTGCTGTATTCGTGGCACAATCGGAGCGGAACTCGATGCACATCACATTGCCCGAAGCAACAATACTGCCCGGCGATTTCGTGTTCCATCGCCCGATTTTCGGCGCATATTCATCTTCGCCATCGTAAATCCAAAGGAAATCGTAATCGGTTTCAAGACGGAACGATTTGAAGTCAATTTGAATCCTTGAGCCTTCAGGACCGCGAATCACCCACAATTTGCGTTCATCGTCGCCATAGTTTTTGTGGTTCAACTCGCCCTGTTCGCCTTCCAAAACCGTTACCGCAGTGCCTTGATTGATAAGTTTGTAGTAATAGTTCCAATTCCAATACGGGCCTGGGTCGGTGTGCGACTGGTCGGGATAATGCTGATGGCCACGGATTTTGGTGCAAGCCGACTCGCCGCCCAAACTATGCACACCATTATTCAACTGCATGCCGCTATCCAAAGTGTCGCGATAGAAAGTGCGATGGCCGTCAATCGTCTCATAACGCAAGCAGATGTCGCGCACCAAATCAGCCGAAGATTTGTACATAGCATCGGTGAAATAGCTGACAATGTCGCCATACGCTTCATGCTCAATGCCAATGGTATAGGCATTCGCACTGCGGGCGTGCCAAGCCTTGTCGGCCTCGCGCACCATTTGCGTCACCTGACCATCGGAAGAACGAATGACATAATGCGCCGAGACCTGCGCATCGCAATTCTTGAACCAACTAATGCAACCTGCGTAAGAACCTTCGGTATAATGAATCACGACACCGCTGATAGGATTTGTCCGCGCGCCAAAATTACATTCCGGCGCCGGATTCCAAATGGCATTCGGGTAATCCGATTCGCCCGAAACCCTGAGACCTTTGGCCGACAAAAGCGGCAATTTATCACCGAAGACGGATTTTAAATCAATGTCATATTTCTGAAAACCATATCGTTCCGCCATTACTTCATCATTCAGAAACGAGCAGACGGAATAGAGCATCACATTCATCGGGAAAACATCCTTCTCCTCCCCCATCGGCAATTCCGAGAGTTCGGAAACGGCCAAAAGGCATGATTTCATTCCTTTGCCATCATAGATTTTTGCAAAAGCCGAAGCATACGCCATGACATTTGCACTTGGGCTTTCCAACACCTCACCAACCTCGATTCCAGAAAGTTGCGACACCGTAAAAAGATTTTCCCTGAAATAGTTTTTGCCATTTTTCACCAAGCCCATCAAGCCGTATGCACGCGGCATGGCCGTCGAATCATCGAAAGTGTAGTCGGCATCGGTCAGATGATGGCAATGCGTATTGGTGAACGAAACCGCTTCCAGAAGACCTTTCGGAATCTGCGGGAAAGCCTTATACGCTGCTTCAAAAGCAGATTCATTCAATTGGCAATCAGCACCAACATTTCCATTTTGAGCAAAAGTCATCAACGGAAACAAAGCGGATATGATGATAAAAAGCAAACGTCTCATTGCAAAAGATTATGACTTCCAAAAATACGGTTTTCTCCCGACTTGCAAGGTTACAACCCTAAATAATTTGCAAAAGCTCCGAAAAAGTTTGCGATATTTGCGCCATCATTGTAACAAATTGAACACTCGTGCGTATAATGTTATGGTTATCGGTTATCAGTTATCAGTTATCGGTTATCAGTCAACTGAAAACCGAAAACCTCAAATCATTAAATCATTAAATTTCAAATACCAAATGGAGAACTACAAGAAACTTCAAAGGAACACCCGCGACAAAGTCATTGGCGGCGTTTGTTCGGGTTTGGCCGATTATTTCGGCATCGACACAGCCTTAGTTAGAGTGCTGTTTGTCGTCATTCTTCTCTGCGGCGGCACCGGGCTGCTCATCTACTGCATATTATGGATTGCCATGCCCGCCAACCGCGACGACCAACCGCAACAGTTTGCAAACCAAGCAGCCGAAACACCTAAAAGCAGCAAAGGAAGCCTCATTGCCGGCCTTACGCTCATCGTCTTAGGATTGCTTTTTCTCTTGGGCAACCTCTTTCCGCAATTCAACTGGGAAACCTATTGGCCTGTGCTTTTAATCGCCTTAGGTTTGCTCCTTATCGTTCCACTTTCAAATAAGACAAAACTATGAAAAGCAGAAACTTATTCTTAGGCATCCTCATTCTTTTCATCGGTGTGGTGGCTTTGTTAGCCTCATTGGGCACCATATCGTTCAGCTGGCAAATCGCATTGCGCCTTTGGCCTTTGCTGCTCATCTTTTTAGGCATCGCCATTCTTCCGGTCAAGGATCTTTTTAAAGCCATTTTGCTGCTTGTCACCCTTGGCGCAGGCGTTCTTCTTTACCAGAATGAAGCCAAAAATCATCCCGAAAGGAACCGTTGGGGCAATTGGTTCAGCAGTTCAAACTGGGATTGGGACGACGATGACGATTACGACAACGACGACGAATTTGACGAAGGTCCTTATTCACAGCAGTTTTCGGAACCATACGAAGCCTTCACGAAAGCCACATTGAACATCGACTTCGGTGCAGGCGAACTCGAAATCGGGAATCCGGCGGCTGAACTGATCAAGGTGAATTCGGAAAGCAATTTCGCAAAATACGATTTCCGCGTGGAGAAACTCGACGAAGAAGCCAATGTGTTCCTCACGGGAAAAGGCAAGACGAAAAACATCAACGGCAGAACCGAAAACAAGCTTTATGTTGCTCTGAGCGATTTCCCAACCTGGGATTTCACCATCAACACGGGAGCCGCCGACTGCGATTTCGACTTCATGCCCTACAAGGTTGAAAGCATCAACATCGAGAGCGGCGTGTGCGACATGGACATCCGCCTCGGCGACAAAGGCCAGCACACCACCATGAACATCGAATCGGGCGTTTCGGACATCGACATCGAGGTTCCGGCCAATGTAGGTTGCAAAATAACATTAGACTCCGCCATCACGGGCAAGGATTTTGAAGGCTTCCAGAAAATAGAAAAAGGAGTATACCAAACCGACAATTTCGGACAGACCGAGCAGCAGATTGTCATCAATCTGGAATGTGGCGTTTCGGACATTTCAGTGGAAAGATATTGATAATCGAATGTGTAGAGACGTTGTGCGCAACGTCTCTCACATTTTATCAAGGAAACAATTTTAGACGTTGCACGCAACGTCTCTACCGCAAACAAAACAAAACAAAACACACAAACTTCAACCCAATGAAAAAACTATTCGCCTATTTCAAGCACCCGACCGAAAGCATTGCAAAAGAGGATTCGGCTTCGATTAAAAGCCTCATTCTGTTTTACATACTTATGGAAGGACTATTCATCATAGTGATGGTGCCGTTTGCTTTGGCAGGAATCGCGCCTGAGAACTCACTTAGCAATCTGAAAGAATCGGGGCTTCCCTTCTGGTTCATCGCATTTATTGCGCCCGCCTTGGAAGAACTTGCTTTCCGATTACCTCTGAAAAGAAGCAGATTCATCTTCATGATTTCGTTTTCAGTAATTTGCTGGTATATTTCCAAATATCTGCCAATATTTGCCGGCCAAACCTATTCAGGTCAGCACCTATGGCTTAGGCTATCTATTTCAATAGCAGCAGGTTTCATTTCAGGTTATCTCCTAACAAAACCTTTGCAAAAAGTTCGGTTTGGCGTGGTTTTCTATGTTTTCGCATTCCTTTTCGGTTTTTTGCACATCTCCAATTATGCGGGGCAAATCACTTCCTTTGCAATAGCAATATATGTGCTAATCTATTTGCTGAACAAAGTGACATTTGGAATGTTCGCAGGCTACATCAGAGTACGCTACACAATCTTTGCTTCAATTGCAGTTCATTTCCTGACAAATTTTCTGCCAATGCTTGCGATATATTATGTGCTGCCATAACTTCAACTTCCAAAAACAAGACAGTATTTTCACTTAGTTTTCCGCACATTTCAACGCATTTTATAGTCCAAGTTTCGGTTATTTTTCTTTACTTTGCATTTCCTTAAAATGGCAGAATGTATCTGCCCTTATTGGTATTTGCAACTTATTTATTATCAAGACTATAAAGAAATGCTACACAGAAATTTATCGAGAATCGCAATAACGGCAATTCTATTCTTATTCTCAATTTCCGCAATTTTCGCCCAAGACAACAGCATCAAAGGTTTCGTTTATGAAAAATCGACTGGCGAGCCTGTCATGTTCTGCAACGTCTATCTGCAAGGCACGACCATTGGCAGCACGACAAGCGAAAACGGCTATTTCAACATCACGCGCATTCCCGACGGAAAATACACTTTGATGATTACAACTGTCGGTTACGACACCATCAGCGAAAATTTCACCTTATCGAAAAACCAAGTCGTCAACCGGAAATATTACCTGAAAGAAACCAGCCAGTTGCTTGAATCAGTGACTATTACGGCTGACAAAATTGAAGCCCGCACCGAGACCAAGACTTCTGTCATTACCGTTACGCCTAAAGCCATCAGCAAGATACCAAGCGTTGGCGGTCAAGCCGATTTGGCTCAATATCTGCAAGTTGTGCCAGGCGTTATTTTCACCGGCGACCAAGGCGGCCAGCTTTACATTCGTGGCGGTTCTCCCATCCAGAACAAAGTCATTTTGGACGGCATGGTGGTCTACAACCCCTTCCACTCCATCGGTTTGTTCTCCGTTTTCGACACCGACATTATCCGTAATGCCGATGTCTATACGGGCGGTTTCGGCGCCGAATACGGCGGCAGGATTTCTTCAGTCATGGACATTTCGACCCGCGACGGCAACAAGAACCGCATTTCCGGAAAAGTCGGAGCAAGCTGTTTCGGCGCAAAAGTCATGCTGGAAGGCCCTATCGTAAAGGCTAAAACTCCAGAATCGGCAGCCGCGACCTTTGTCATTTCAGCGAAAAACTCCTATTTGGAACAAACCAGCAAGAGCCTTTACAAATACGCCAACGAAGACGGACTGCCCTTCAACTATCAGGACATTTACGGAAAATTCTCTCTCAATGCTCCTAACGGTAGCAAAATCAATCTCTTTGGCTTCTCCTTCAACGACCAAGTGAACAATTACAAGTCGCTTTCCGATTTCAAGTGGAATTCCTACGGAGCTGGTTCCAATTTCCTCATCATTCCTGGAAAATCTCCCGTCATGGTGGAAGGTAACCTCGCCTATTCCAGCTATGAATCCTCGATGGAAGAAACTGACAATAAGCCGCGCAACAGCAGCATTAACGGTTTCAACATGGGCTTCGATTTCAGCTATTTCCTTGGTAAAAACACCTTGAAATACGGTATTGAAGTGTTGGGGCACACTACGGAATACACGACCTACAGCAACTACGGCAACATCAAGATTCACGACAAGGACAACTCGACTGAAATCGGTGCATACTTCAAATACAAGGCCACGCTTGGCAAGCTGATACTTGAACCAAGTTTCCGTTTGCAGTGGTACGCTTCGGTAAACAAAGGCGGCATGTCGCCAGAACCGCGTCTTGCCCTCAAATACAACGCCACCGACAGGCTTCGCATCAAGGCTGCCGCCGGCATGTATTCGCAAAACTTTGTCGCCGCCACGAGTGACCGCGATGTCGTGAACCTTTTCTATGGCTTCCTTTCAGGCATCGACAACCTGCCCAAGACCTACAACGGCGAAACCATCAAATCGTACCTTCAGAAAGCCAATCATGTTGTTCTCGGTGCTGAATTCGACCTCACCAACAACCTCACCATGAACCTCGAAGGCTATCTGAAAGACTTCAACCAAATCACTAACATCAACCGCAACAAACTCTACGACGAAACCTCAGTTTCTCATTCCGACCCTCAATTTGCTTCAACCGACCCCCATGTTTTTGAATTGTTGACGAAAGACTTCTTGATTGAAAAAGGAAAAGCCTACGGTTTCGACCTTTCCTTGAAATATGAAAACAAAAACTGGTATTTGTGGGCTGTCTACGCCCTCGGTTTCGTCAACAGAGACTACGAAAAAGTCGTAACCGACAAAGTTGAAATCGCCACCTATCAGCCTCACTTCGACCGCCGTCACAACATAAACGTCATATTGACCTACACGGCTGGCGACAAGCGTCAATGGGAATTCAGCGGACGCTGGAATTTCGGTTCGGGTTTCCCGTTCACCCAGATTCAAGGCTACTATGAGCACTACTCTTTCCTGGATGGCATTAACTTCGACTACACAACCACCAACGGCGAAATCGGCATCGTTTATGGCGAACTCAACAAAGGCCGTCTGCCAGCCTACCACCGTTTTGACATCGATGCCAAACGCAAATTCTATTTCAGCGAACATACCATTTTGGAAGCCGATTTAAGCGTCACCAACATCTACAACAGAGATAACGTCTTCTATGTCAACGCCATATCAGGTGAAGTAGTCAACCAACTGCCTATATTACCGACAATAGGTTTGACGCTTTCATTCTGACACCTCATATTATTCAATCATCAGACAGGCGGCTTTGGCTGCCTGTTCTTTTTTCAAAACCGCCATGACAACACCTCCAAAAGCAAAGAAAATACCGCACGAACTGACCATTCACGGCCATACCAGAATCGACAATTACTATTGGCTCAACGAAAGGGAAAATCCCGAAGTCATCGAATATCTTGAAGCCGAAAACAAATATGCCGAAGAGAGTCTGAAACATACCGAACTGCTTCAGAAACAGCTTTTTGACGAAATCACCGGACGCATCAAGCAAGACGACAACTCCGTGCCGGTGAAAATCAGGGATTTTTATCATTACACGCGATACGAAGAAGGCAAGGAATATCCGATTTTCTGCCGCAAGAAACATTCGTTGGACAATCCCGAAGAAATCATGCTCGACTGCAACGAACTTGCCAAGGGCTTCGCTTTCTTTGAGATAGGCGAAATCAGTCTCAGCGAAGACGACAAACTGATTGCCTACAGCGTCGACACCGTGAGCAGAAGGATTTACACGGTTTATGTCAAAAACCTCGAAACAGGAGAGACACACGAAGAGACCATTCCGAACACTTCTGGAAATGTGGTCTGGGCCAGCGACAACCAGACGCTTTTCTACGGCGTGAAAGACGAGGCCTTGCGTCCTTGCAAGATTTTCCGACACAAGTTAGGCACGCCACATCAGGACGATGTGGAAGTGTTTCACGAAACCGACGAAGCCTATTATGTGAGCATAGGGAAAACGAAATCAAAGCAATATCTCGTCATTGAATCGGAATCGACGCTTTCGGCGGAAAGCAGGATTTTGGAAAGCGACAATCCCAACGGCACATTCCGCATATTTCAGGAACGCCAGCCCGACATGCTGTATTCCATCGGCCACTACGATGATCATTTCTTCATCCTGACCAATGCCGATGGTGCGCAAAACTTCAAAATCATGAAGACACCTATTAATAATACAGGCATGGAAAACTGGGAAGAAGTCATCGCTCCACGAACCAATGTCTTGATTGAAAACTTCGTCATTTTCAGCAAGTTCCTTGTCATTGAGGAACGCGAGGCGGGACTCATCAAAATCAGGATAAAGGCCTGGGACGGCAGTTGCGACTACTATATTGATTTCGGCGAACCGACCTACGAAGCCGGCCTCAGTTCAAATCCGGAATTTGACAGCGATAAACTCCGCTTCGGCTACACTTCCATGACCACGCCAAGTTCCGTTTACGAATTTGACATGATCAGCAAGGAGAAAACGCTCTTGAAACAGCAGGAAATCGTGGGCGGCTACAATGCCGATGATTATGTCACCGAGCGCCAGTTTGCACCTTCGCATGATGGGACTTTGGTGCCGATTTCATTGGTTTACAAAAAAGGAATGGTGAAAAATGGCCAGAATCCTTTGGTGCTCTACGGTTACGGTTCCTACGGTTGCAGCATGGACGCTTATTTTTCCTTGGCACGCATCAGTCTGTTGGACAGAGGTTTCGTTTGGGCCATAGCCCACATCAGGGGCGGCGAGGAAATGGGGCGCCAATGGTACGAAGACGGCAAGATGCTCAACAAGAAAAACACATTCCTCGATTTCATTGCTTGCGGCAAATACCTCATTCAGAGCGGATTCACAAGTTCCAACAAAATGTTTGCCATGGGCGGCAGTGCCGGCGGCCTTTTGGTTGGCGCGGTTGTCAATATGGAACCTCAATTGTGGCGCGGCATCATTGCCAACGTGCCTTTTGTCGATGTGGTGACCACCATGCTCGATGAAAGCATTCCGCTCACCACGGGCGAATACGACGAATGGGGCAATCCGAACGAAAAGGAATATTACGACTACATGCTTTCCTACTCGCCCTACGACAATGTGGAGGCCAAAGATTATCCCGCTATGCTGATTACCACTGGTTTACACGACAGTCAGGTGCAATATTGGGAACCTGCGAAATGGGCGGCGAAACTCCGCGACATGAAAACCGACAGCAACCATCTCTACTTGAAAACCGAAATGGATTACGGTCATGGCGGCGCCTCAGGACGCTTTGAAGGCTACAAGGAAATCGCCTTGGAATACGCCTTCATGATTGACGAATTGGAAGGTACAAATTATTGATTGCTTATATCTGATTTGCAACATTATAGCTTTTTTCAGTAACTAAAACATTACATAGTCGTCTCCTAATAGCAGCATAAAATATTAAGTAAGTGGTCATAATTAAACTGCAACATAGATTGGTTATCGGTTTTCAGTTGTCAGTTATCGGTTTTCAGTTGCCAGTTGTCAGTCAGTAAATTATCAAAATGTCTAAAAGTCTAAATGTCCAAGAGTCTAAATGTCCAAATGTCCAAATGTCCAAATGTCTAAGAGTCCGAATCACGCATAACCCTAAATTCAAAATGCAAACTACCTTTGAACAAGCACTTATGTATCAACAAAATAACAGCACCATGCAAAACCAATTTTCACTCAAAAAATATAACAGCTTCGGATTCGATGTCAAGGCAAAACATTTCGTTGAAATCAAGGGCATTACCATATTTTTTGTTTTCAATGAAATAGTTCTGTTTTTATGTCTGTGTTGAAGACTTTTTTGATACTTTTGCTCAACAAATAGCAGGTGGCTGCTGTTCCAAACATGGAATTAACGGATAATGAATTAATTGTATTACAAAAAGAAGACAATGCCCATTCCTATCAAAGATAAAGCTATCGCACTTTTTCAGTTCGTGAAAGGACTAAATGAGTTGAAACAGAAGATTGTGCAAAATGTTAGAGATTATTTGTGGTATCAACCATTGAATGATTTGCCCGAAGATCCTCAAAACATCAAAGTGAATTATAGAGATAGGGTTGAAAATGAAGATGCAACCGAATACAAATTCCTTCTTTCCGTCCACAAACCCGACTTCATTAAATGTCCACAACCAGACAGGAATGTTTTAGATTGGTTAAAACCTGGTTGGGACAAGTATGATAATGATGTGAACGTCTATAATATTCTTCCCAAAGATGAGATTAGGGCGAATGCCGGATTTTCTGTTGAGAAATTCTCTGATAATATCAATCGTGTAAATGGTTATAGAAATTGGCTCGAAAGGAGGAAAAAATGGTCGGAACGGGAAAAACTGACCCAAAGGACACAAAATTTATTTACCGACTTATATCATTTATATTTTGAACTTCAAAGGGAATCCGAAACGGAAGAAATTGTGGTGGCAAACGGATTTGTTAATTTTTCAAATAATTCTGAGATTAACCATCCTGTTCTTACTCGTCGAGTTAAATTGAGATTCGATCAATTAAAGAACACTATTTTTGTTGAAGATTTAGATGTCCCTACAGAGTTCTATTCTGCGCTTTTTAGCGAAAATGATAGTGTAAACAAAAGTGCCTTCGCTCAAATAAATACAGATTTAAGTTCCAATGATTATCATCCCCTTGACAGAAATGATACAGCTGTTTATTTAAAAGGTTTGATTCACCAATTATCTCCAAGAAGCACTTTTTCAAACGAAGGAATCCCACAAGATTGGAGTGAAACAAGCGAGTTACTGCTTTATTTGAACCCTTGCTTTATTGTTAGGAAAAGAATTGATGGTGCCTTGAAAGCCATTGAACTTATTCTTCAAAACATTGAAGAAACAGGATATGTTCCCCAACCTATCATCGATATCATTAATGGCAGTAACAGCAATAATCAAGACGATAGCGAAGAAGGAACATCTATTGAAGAAAATTTGGCTGCAGTTGGAGGCGAAAGTTCAGACATTCTTCTGTCGAAATCGGCGAACAGGGAACAACTGGAAATTGCGAAACGCATTGATAAGCATAATGCGGTTTTAGTACAAGGTCCTCCCGGCACAGGCAAAACTCATTCTATTGCTAATTTGCTTGGACATTTTTTGGCACAAGGAAAGAGCGTTTTGGTGACGAGTCACACATCAAAAGCATTAAATGTCTTAAAAGATAAGGTGAATAAAGAGATTCAGGATTTGTGCGTCTCTGCTCTGGATGATTCAAAAGCGGACATGGAAAAGTCTATCGGAAACATGATGGAATACCGGTCTCGACACACCCTTGAAAATGTGAAAAGAGAGGCACAAGAAATCGCCGAGAAAAGAAATGCAGTAATAAAAAGTCTGGCTGATGTCCGCAAGACGATTTATGAAAGAATAAACCAAGAAAACAAAAGCATAATCCTTAACGGTGAAGAATTTTCGCCTATTGATGCTGCAAAATTCATATCCGGAAACGCAAAAGATTGTTCCATTATTCCCGGCAATATAAAAAGTGGAGTTTCCCTGCCCCTATCTTTAGAACAGTTTTCCGCCCTGTATGCAAGTAATGAAACAATTAGCGTCGAAGAAGAAAAAGAATTAATAGCGAAATTGCCAAATCCAAACAATCTATTAAGTCCATCTTGTTTTAGAGAATCCATTGACACCCTCCAAACTCTAAGCAATAAAATAACTGAAATTTCTCAAAAAATCGGTTGGAAAATTACGACAAGCGATGCTGACATTAAAGTTCAAAGTAAAATAGGGAATTTCTCGCTTCACTATCCAAATGATATTGATATAAGGAATTTGAAAACTTATGCGTTGTCTTTTAACGATTTAGAGAAATGGATGATTTATGCCGCTGTTGATGGGAAAAACGAGCAACGCAAGGCGCGATGGAACACTTTGACAAATCAAATAAAAAAAACATGTGCGCTTGAAAATGATATCGCATCTGAACAATTCGGACATTCTTTGGCATTTAATAATGTTAATGATTATTCTTTACTGAAAACACAATTTGAATCCATTAGAGACAATTGTTTTACCAAGAGCGGATTACGAAAAGTTGCGTTTTTGTTTCACAAAGATTGGGAAAAAGTTTGGAATAGTGTCACTATTGATGGTCATAATGCTAAATCAAATGAAGAATGTGATTTAGTTATACATTCATCCGAATTGAATGAGAAGAGAAATGTATGTGCAAGGTATTGGGATGAATTGTTATCAAGGCATGGTGTAAAACGGTTTTCAGAATTGTCAGAAACTTGTCCCGAACAAGTTGCATCAAATTTCATTCCGTTGATCGAAAGATTTATTGATTGGTATCAAGTGGAATATGAGCCAATAATTCATAAACTAAATCATATCGGAATTGATCCCAAATTCATTTTTCAGTCTGACATCTTGGACAACGAAGTTGAGAAGACCGAAAAGACAATGACAGCAATTCAACAAGTCGTACCAATGTTATGTGATTTGATGCTGAACATCATGGAAAAAGCAAAGGTATTAGAAACAATGCAGCAAATGCGACATCGGCTGTTAATGGAAGGAACTGAGGCAAGCAAAACATGCTCCAATCTTGTTTGCGCTGTTGACATGAAGGACAGGGATTTGTATAAAGCTAATTATAAAGCATTGTGTGGAGTGTTTCCGAAATATGCCATTTTGCACAGAAGAAAGGAACTATTGGATATATTGGAGCAATCGGCTCCAGATTGGGCAAATGCCATTCGTCGTCGGGAAGGAATTCATGGACTTCCAAAAACTCCCAAAAACCTTGACAAAGCATGGAAATGGAAACAACTTTCACAATCCATTGGAAAAATTTTGGAGAAGCCATATCAGCAACTTATTTCTGACAGTAGTGATTTAAGTAAAGAATATAGGAAACTTACTTCAAAATATGCGGCTCTTCGGGCATGGGAACATTTGTTAGACAGACTTAATAAGAATTCAAGTTTGTGGACTTCTTTGGTAGGATGGGAACAAACGGTTCAAGGAATTGGCAAAGGAAGAAAAATGGGTTCAAAATACAGAACTGAGGCAAGAAAACTTATGGAGAAATGCCAAGAAGCGGTTCCATGTTGGATTATGCCAATCCATCGTGCTTTGGAAAGCCTTAATCCGAAGGAAAACCATTTTGATATAATCATTATTGATGAGGCAAGCCAATCAGATTTGTCATCATTGGCGGTTTTATATATGGGGAAAAAACTGATTATCGTTGGCGACGATGAGCAAGTGAGTCCGTCTGCGGTTGGAATAAAGATTGAACGGACAGAAGCATTGCTGTCAATCATAACGAATATTGTTCCAAATTCTCATTTATTTACTCCAGAAACATCAATTTATGATATTGCGAGAACAACATTCCAACCAGAGATGTTGTGCGAACATTTCCGTTCTGTTCCTGAAATCATCAATTTTAGCAACATGCTTTCGTATCACAATAAAATAAAGCCATTAAGGAGTTCAAAAGATAGTGTTTTGTTGCCTGCGGTTGTGCATTATCGCGTGAACGGATGTAAGAATTCGAGAAAAGAAAATGAAATTGAAGCACAAAGCATCGTGGCTCTGATGAAATCCTGCATGAAACAAAGTGAATATAAAGGAAAGACATTTGGTGTAATTTCCTTGCTCGGTGACGAACAAGTGAAGTGCATACAACGACTGATCGAGAAGGAAATAGATGCTGAAGATATTATTTCAAGAAAAATCCTCTGCGGAAATTCTGCAAATTTCCAAGGGGACGAGCGTGATGTTGTGTTTTTAAGTATGGTTGATAGTAATGATTCGGACACACCTTTGCCGCTTAGAGTATGTGATGATGCGAGAAAAGTTTATAAGAGACGGTATAATGTTGCAGCAAGTAGAGCAAAAGACCAATTGTGGGTTGTAACTTCACTGGATTCAGCCAACGATTTGAAATCTGGAGACATTAGGAAGCTCTTGTTGGATTATGCGAAAAATCCGAGTATTAACGAATTGAGAAACGAACAAATAGAGCATGATTCCGAATCTCCTTTTGAAGAGGCTGTTGCAAAAGCTTTGTCAAATAGGGGCTATCATATTGTACAGCAGTGGGAAGTTGGGGCATATCGTATTGATATGGTTGCTATATATCAAGGGAGATCCATTGCAATAGAATGCGATGGTGAACAATGGCATAGCACCGAATCACAAATTTATAGTGATATGGAACGGCAAACCATTCTTGAGCGTATTGGATGGAAGTTTATTCGTATTCGTGGAAGCGAATACTACATGAATCCCGACAAGGCAATAGAAACTGTTGTTAATAAACTTACCGGATTCGGGATTTTGCCAGAAAATTGCACGGAAGTAATTGAAGAAGACAGGGAAACTGAATTGCTTCGCCGAATAAAGCAAACTGCGGATTTTTCAACCATCGAAGAGCAGAGTGTTGATATTGATACAATTGCCCATGCGCTAATTGACAATAGTATGGGAGAAAAACCGAATATGGTTTTGTCTCCAATTAAAACAGAAGTGATTATTGAAGAGACAGAAGTTTCAAATAACTATGAAAATTCAGCCAAACATTCAGATAACAATAGCACGATTAAAACGGAAACAAAAGTTAAAAAATCAACTTCTGATTATACACTTGACTTGTTCGGCGACATAGATGTTAAACCGAAGCAATCTTCGAATACAACAGATATTATTTCGTTTCTTAAATCGCAAAACATTGATTATGTGGACAAACGGAACAACAATGGAAGTTTATGGCTCATAGGAGGAAGAGAATTAAAAGACATTGTTTACAAAATAAAAGTACATTTCAATATTGAATTCAGATATAGAGAAGGTGGCGGAAGAGCCACAAAAGGAAAAAATGCATGGTATTCTACAAAATGGTGAATTATGATACTGACAACTACACCTACGATTGAAGGAGAAAAGATCAAGACATATCTTGGCATTGTTGAAGCTGTTTTTGATGATGTCGTAGATATTGATTGGGATTATTCCTTGGAAGAATTGCTTGATGAATTAAAATATAAAGCAGAAGAAAAAGGAGCCGATGCTGTTGTGGGAATCCAATATAACTTACATTCTTTTGTAAAAGATAACGAAGGGAATTTGGGTGCTGTTATGTATGCGTATGGGACAGCGGTAAAGCTGTTATAGCCTTAATTCGGGATTTTTATCTAAAATGACATTAATTATACACAAAATCAAGGCAATGCAAAACCAATTTTCACTCAAAAAATATAACAGCTTCGGATTCGATGTCAAGGCAAGACATTTCGTTGAAATCCAGAACGTTTCCGACTTGGAAAAACTGATTAGCAGCGGCATTCTTGAGACCGAAAAGCATCTGATTCTCAGCGGAGGAAACAACGTGCTGTTTTGCGACGACTATTTTGACGGAACGGTCGTTTATATGAATATCAAAGGAATCGATTTTTTGACAGATTCGATGGACAGTAACATCGTGCGTGCATACGCCGGTGAAGATTGGCCTGATTTCGTGCAATTTACCGTTGAAAAAAATCTTCACGGATTGGAAAATCTCGCTCATATCCCAGGCAAGGTCGGGGCGGCGCCTGTGCAAAATATCGGAGCCTACGGTGCTGAACTGAAAGACTGTTTTTTGCAATGCGAAGCTATTTGTCTTGCCACTGGCGAACATCGGGTTTTCAAAAAAGACGAGAGCAAGTTTGCCTACCGCAACAGCATTTTCAAATCGGAACTGAAAGGGAAATATGTCATTATTTCCGTTGATTTTCTCCTGAAACGCGATGCTCAACTGAATTTGGAATACGGAAATATCAGAAATTATCTCACTGAAAACAAAATAGATACACCAACATTACAGCAACTTCATGACGCCATTTGCGCCATTCGTGATGCCAAATTACCTGATGTCAGGAAGATCGGCAATGCCGGCAGTTTCTTTAAGAATCCTGTCATTGAGAAAGCCCAATTCGAGACCTTGCAAAAAGCCTATCCCGATGCGCCACATTATGCCGAACCCGATGGAAAAGTGAAAGTCCCGGCGGGATGGCTCATTGAAAAGGCCGGTTGGAAAGGCTGGCGCGATGAACATGTCGGGGTTTACGAAAAGCAGGCATTGGTCTTGGTGCATTACGGCGGCGGGAAAGGCTACGACATCGTTGAATTGGCGAAAAAAATCATACAATCCGTCAAAGAGAAATTCGGGATTGAGATTTCACCTGAGGTGAATTTCATATCAAACTGAACACAAAAAAAACGAACACGGATTGCACGGATTCAACGGATTATGATTTTACATTCAAAACTTTTCCGTGTAAATCCGAAGAATCCGTGTTCAATTCAAAATCAGCGTTTTATCTGTGTTTTCTTATTCCAATGCGCCTTTCAAATCAATAGCATTCGCAAATCTATGGCGCTCGCAATATTCAGTGATGCCAGCAGCAACTTTTGCGGAAATAGCCGGATCAATGAAATTGGCGGTTCCGATTTCGATGGCCGATGCGCCTGCCAACATAAACTCCACGGCATCGGTGGCGTTTGAAATGCCACCCAAACCGACTACTGGAATCTTCACCGCTTTTGACACTTGCCAAACGCAACGCAAAGCCACCGGCTTGACGCAAGCACCCGACATACCGCCCGTCACCATGGAAAGTATCGGCTTGCGCTTTTCGGCATCAATAGCCATGCCTAACAAGGTGTTAATCAGCGAGACGGAATCAGCACCTGAGGCTTCGGCTGCCTGCGCAATTTCAGCGATATTGGTCACATTGGGCGACAATTTCACCATCAAATGTTTGTGATAGACCTTGCGTACTTCGGTAACGACCTGCGAGATGCCCGAACAAGTCACGCCGAAAGCCATGCCGCCTTGACGCACATTCGGACACGACACATTCAACTCGATGGCAGGAATATTATCCAACTCATTAATCATCTCAGCCGCCGTCACATAATCCTCTATGGTTGAGCCAGATAAATTCAAAATCACATTGGTGTCGAAATCCTTGATGCGCGGATAAATCGTGTTGATGAAATATTCCACGCCCTTGTTCTGCAAACCGACGCAATTCAACATGCCCGATGGTGTTTCGGCCATGCGCGGATAAGGATTGCCTTCGCGTGGATGCAAGGTCGTGCCTTTCACGATAATGCCGCCAAGTTGCGCCATATCAACGAAATCGGTGTATTCTTCGCCATAGCCGAAAGTGCCCGAAGCCGTCATCACAGGATTGCGGAGCACGAGGCCTTTGCCTAAATCTATCTTTGTGTTTACCATAACAACCTCCTTGTATTGAAAACCGGACCTTCCTTGCAGACGCAGGTGTTGCCTTCAACCGTCTTTTCGACGCAGCACAGGCAAGCACCCAAACCGCAAGCCATCATATTTTCAAGCGAGACCTCGCACCAAATGCCGTTTTCTTTCGTCACCGCGAAAACGGCTTTCATCATCGGTTTCGGGCCGCAGACATAAACCTTGTCGAAAGTCTTATCGCTCCAAATAGAATGTTGCGTCACGAAACCTTTCTCACCCATCGAGCCATCTTCGGTGGTTACGAAAATGGCACCCCAACGACGGTATTCGTCAAGGCGCATCAAGTTTTTTTCCGTCTTGCCGCCTAAAAGCAAAGCAGGTTCGAAACCTTTCATTTTCAACATCTTTGCAAAATACAGCATCGGGGCGATGCCCACGCCACCGCCAACAAGCAGCACTTCTTCGCCTTTTTCGGGATATGTGAAGCCGTTGCCCAAAGGCAAAACTAAATTCACGGTAGCACCTATCGGCAACATCGTCAGTGTTGTGCTGCCCTCACCCACCTTGGCCACCAACAATTCGATGCAACGGCTTTCTGCATCTACATCGTGAATGGAAATCGGGCGACGCAAGTAAGTCTTTGGAGAGCCGTCAACACGCACCTCCACAAATTGACCCGGTAAGATAGCTGGCAAATCGCTCTCCGACTGCAACTTCAGCCACGAAACATTGCCATAATCCTGTTTTTCAATGAGTTTAAAATCTAATATCTGTTTCATTTTATCTAAAGTAATATCAATCTAAGATACCGCAAACAATGAAAACCGCCACAAAGAAAACGACAATAAATCCGCAGAACAACTTCCACTTTTTTTCATCCTTTTCTTTCCCGTCAAGGGTTGAATAGCGTTTTGAACGCTCCACAACACGTCCGATGATTGCATAGACGAGAAGAGAGATGATGCCAAAAACGACAAAGCCAATCGCTCTCCGCCAGTCTATCGTCCGACCTTCAATCAAATCCATAATAGGCCAGACAACAGCCATGCTGAAAAATGCAATAAAAATCCATCTTATTCTATAAAATGCACTTCCTTTAGAAGACTCTTTCACCATCTTTTCAATGCGGTCTTCTTTTTCATCGTTTTCCATTGCTTGACAAATTAAAATTCGGGGACAAAGATAAGCAATAATCAAAAAAGCACAGTGGAATATGACAAAAAAGATGTCCCCAAACGAGAACATCTTTTTGTTAATGAAAGCGAATCAAATCTTACTCGGCTTTTTCTTCAGTTGCTTCTTCAGCTGGTTTTTCCTCTTCGGTGAAATCGAGTAAGTTCTTGTCCATCAGCATCTGATACCAGGCAAACACCTTTCTCATGTCGGAAGGATAAACGGCATCCTGGTCGTAATCAGGCATCACATCAAGGAACTTGGCTCTGAGTTCGTCATTCGAAGCCTTCTTGAAATCGAAATCGACTTTTTCACCCATTTTTTCATTGATCATCTTAAAGACTTCCTTCAGCGGACGGTCTTCATCGACTGAGAAAATGGAAATTTCTTCCAAGGAACTCATGCGGTCGCGAGCGAAAGCCGGAGTGCATTTGCCGTCAATAAGAGATTCAACAATAAGTCTTCCAATGGCCTGTGACTTAATCATATAAAGTCCTGGTTTGCCAGATATTGAAACGATTTTACTTAAATCCATGTCTTTTCAGTTTTACGTTTGTTTAAAAAATCGGGTGCAAAGATAGGGAAAAAGGCGAAAGAATGGGATGATTTGCGGAGAAAATGTGGAATTTTGAAATGGGAATAGCCTCAATCACTTCATTTCCCACTCTTTCGGCGGTTGCACTCGCAGCAAAGCATTTGACAGTTTTCGGCCACCGTGCGGCCGCCATCGCACCACGGCGTGATGTGGTCGGCCTCCATTTGCTCGATTTCAAAATGTTTGCCACAGACCTTGCAAATGCCTTGCTGCCTTTCGTACACCTCGCGTTTCGTGTTGTCGTCGAAGATGCGGATGCCTAAATGATGCTCATCGCCGTCGAGGACGTATGCGTAAATGCCTGGCTTTTTCTGCACATCACTGTCTTTCATTAGCGCAGCGACTTTCGTCTCCAAATCGTTTGCATCCAAGCTGTCATCTTTGTGTTTGTTGTAAAGTACGCCCCATGCCACGCCCTTCATTTCCTTGCGGTATTTCGGAAATTTCAGGTTGACCCAATTCAACACATTCTGGAAATACATCCACAATTCATCGGCATTCTTATCATGTTGGTGCTGAATCATATAGCCCGCAACATCGCCATTGTTAATCCATGAAAGCGCCGTTTCGAGATAATCCTGACGGATGCAGCTGCCATTCAGCAGTTTGTTGCCGATTTTATAAGCCACGCAATTTGTCTTGCTGAATTTCCTTTTCGCCTCGGTCACGAAAGGGCCAAAATAGTTGGCGTTCAACAGTTCCTGTTCCGTGAGCCTTTCGCCCGCAATGTTGATGGTGCGGAACCATTCCAGTTTTTCGCTCGCATCGCCCGTGCAGATATAAATCATGAGCTTGTAATCAAGGATTTTCTTCTGCTTGTCGCTCGGCAGATTGCTAAAGCCATACGGATTTTTGTCGCCATCGAAAACAACGGAGAAATTGCCTTCCAAATATTCACAAATCGACAGTGTACGCTGCTGACCGTCAATCACTTCAAACGTTCCATCTTCACGCTGCGCCCAATACATCACATTGAGCGGAAAGCCTTTCGACACGGTTTTTATGACCGCCGCCTGTTTGTCGGGCTTGTAAATGAATTCCCTTTGGTAAGGCGGACGGATGTCGAGTTTTCCGCCATAGCCCACCACGCCATCTTCATCGTTGTTCTCATAGCCATCAAACAACTCCCTGACCGTAATTTCGTGCAATTTGATTTCCATATCAATTGATTTTTAAGTTATTGTATTTTACGAATAAGAATACGGGCATACATAGTTTTCGGAACTCCATTAATAATAATAACAGCACGCGCATTCAAGTCATTTGCATTTGGATATTGCTCCGTAGTGTATTTGAATAGTTTATAAGGGTCATCATTGCGTTGAGTTATCCCTAAAATTTCAAACTGTTCAGGATTGTATTTATCCAAGAAAGAAATTGGCACTCCCATAATGCCGTCGTAATCAATAGGAATTTCAGCAACCTTATCTACATTGATGGCATCATAGTTATCATATTTCGGATAATTTTCTGGATCATAGAATTTGTATAAATCAATGTTTTCGTGACGTTTACTATGTTCAAGATTCGTAAACCAGCAAATATTCCCCAAATTCCGCCACAATTTCCCATTTTCATCAATAATATATCCATTGGAGCGCAATTTACTTCTATTTGTCTTATCGTAAAAATCAGGAATCTGATAGCTTTCGGGAACTTCAAACAAAGTGTGACCGCTTTTGAAACCAAGCCACAACTCATTGTCTTTTATCAGTTTAAAGATTTCCTTATAGGTGATGGCGTTTTGGTTTCCGACAATCAGGAACTGCTTTTTGTACGCGATGAGTTGCGCCACATACTCGCGAAAAAGCGAAAACGGCGGATTGGTGACAACAATGTCGGCCTCTTTCAGCAACTCGACACATTCCTCCGAGCGGAAATCGCCGTTACCATTCAACCGCGTCAACACGTTCTTGTCGTTCTTAATCAGCCATTCCACATCGCCCATGTTGACCGCGCCATCACCGTTGACATCGGTCACTTCGGTAATGACGATTTTGTGCGGAACGCAAGTCTTCGAAAGTTGCGATTGCTCCGAATCATTGTCGAACAGCGAAAGTTGCGTATCGCAGATGGGCGAACCATCGTAGCAAGTTGCAATCAGCTTTTTCAGTCCCAACTGATTGAAATTCATTGCGAAATACTTAAAGAAATTGCTTTCATACGGGTCATCGCAATTGCAGAACACCACCTTGTCGCGGAAATGCCGCTTGTAGTGCCGCAATTCGTTTTCGACATCCGACAACTGCGTGTAAAACTCATCCGCCTTGGCCTTTTTCGCCGCCTTCAAACTATTGTTTGCCATTTCGATTGATAGTTTTTGCATCACTATCAATCTCATTATCAGATAAAAGAAAGGTGCAGACCTTTCTATCTTGTCCACGGGGAGCCTCGCATGAACCCCGTTTTACCCTTAGATTAGCCCACACCTAAACGGTGCGAGCATCAACTTCATAGGGTAACACGAGCAATTTACAAGACAATCTCGTGGCATTTGCTTTATCCGACAATATCTAAATCATCAGTTTGCGAGGCTTTTGATTCGGACAAGAATAATAGCTAATGCGTTATTATTAAATATGTTACGTTATACTTTTATCTTCTTTTCTATTTGTTGTTTGTGATTTATCGTGTGCAAAGATAAGGTTTATATGAGAAAGGTGAGACGAAATAGCAGGGAAATATAAATGAGCGAATAGAATACAAGTAGGTCTTCTTATCGTCCAGACGGACTTTGTCTAAATATAAACATTTAGATATTAAACATTTAGTAACTATTTCAATTTTGATAATTGTTCTTGCATTTTAAGAGAACTCGACTTGAGGCGACTCCCTTCTTTTAGTAACTTTTTCAGTTTTGTTTCATTCGTACTACGAGTAGCAGGGACACGGCCTTTAGATAAAACAATCCGAGCAAACAAACTTTGCTCGCCAACACCTGATTTTTGGAAACATTCTATTGTTGAAACCAGTTGACCACAAGCATGATTATAATCACTTCCTTTCAATTCTACTAAAATCAGATTATTTTTCTCCGAATAAATACCATAATCACATTTTCCCATATCATTTTGCCGAATCAATCCTCCATCAATATGGTAAACAATCAATTCTTCCGTTGTATCATTTTCAAGGACATACGTTCTTCCGTTTTCCTTTAACGACACAATTTTCCTGCAATCATGTGATTCAATATATGAATTGTCGTGATAGTTTTGAAAAAAAGGAAAATCATCAGAAATCGAAATCTTCATATTACTCATCCTTGTTTTCCAAATTTAGCAATTTGTCAAATTGATCATTCAACACTTCCGAGACATTATCCATCTTCTCTGCTTTAATCATTTGCAAATCTTTATCAACAACATTTTCCACTCGGCCATTTCCAAGCATATATGACCTAACCTTTGAGGGGTTAAGCCATGATCTTTCTCCTATCAATTGCCTTACGGCTTCAGGATGCTTTTCCCCGACCAAATATGCATACATCAAATTATTTATTACTGACAGCACGTATGGACTATGAGTTGTAATAATCAACTGATTGTGTCCATTATGATTCAACATGACCGAAAGCAATTGCAAAAGATACATTTGTGATTCGGGATACAAATGAGCTTCCGGTTCTTCGATAATACGGAATACATTATTATCAGTATATATGGATAAAAATGAGTCTTGCAGAATACGGATTGATTCCTGCTGACCCGATGACGCATCTTTCAGATATACATATCGTTTCTCCTCATCATGCACAATAATTCGCTCGCCATATTCAGAACTTGAATAATTACCTTTCACCACTTTTTTCACCAAATCATAAGCACACTTCAATTCGGATTGCTTCTTATTTGGTGATAAGCTGATTATGCCTTCGAAATCACCAAGTTTATTAAACACTTGGCGCATTGAAGTTACTTTTTGCATAAAATCCAACATCAATTTTTCATCGATTGTTTGCTCCTTGATTTCAAAAGCACGCTTCCCTCTATTTTCAATATTTCTTTGAATATGAATCGATAACATTTTTTCAAATGTTTCACTATACCCGACCATTGCATTACGGCCTGCAATAATATAAAGCGAATCGTTATGTTCGTTACAGAAAATCGAATTAACCTTGTCAGCCATCTGATGAAGGCATTTTGTTCTACGTTCCTCCAAAGAAATCTTTTCCGCTATGTTTGATGCTTGAAGTATTTCTGCATTCAATTGAATAAGCAACGTTTTATAACCTTTCAGTCCTAAAACATCATCATTACTAAAGAAGCCATCACTCAGACGAACATTCAGTTTTTTCCTCTCATCAAGTGACAAGGAAATGCTTCGCTCCTCGTTATAGAAATAATTAATATCAAATTTCGGCAAATGAAATGTTGAGCCAAACAAATCATAAAATTTCTCGCGAATAGGCATTATGACATGATGTGTATAATCTATTTTCTTATTTTCAGACTGATAATAGCGCACCAAAAACTCATCACCTAATGACTTAAAGAAGTACACCAATTTAGCAATTGTACTTTTTCCACTTGCTTGTTCCCCAATCAGCACGACTAAAGGCGTCAATTCCAATTCAGCGTGTGATATCGGGCCAAAATTATCTATCACTATTTTTTGCATATACGATTCTTTTTTGCAAAATTACATTTTTTTACTTATGCAAGTATCGGTTTTAAAAACCATATCCTTTCCTTTTTTCGGACTTTCTCCATCATATTTTGTTATTGTAACGATTTCTTCTATCATTCCTTTAAAAACAACACTAAATATCATGTCTTATTCACAAACAAAACATTCATCATACAAAAATTTTCAATCATTTCCTCTCCACCCTCATTCCAACGAAGTCAGCATTGTTGAAAACAACGCAGTCAACAGAAACACAGCAACGACAAGTAAAAAATTCTTCATAGCAAAAGTCGTTTAATTATAATGTTGCAAAAATAATGTTTTTTCTCATTATTGGCGGTCAACACCCTTATTAATATGTATTTTCCGCCAACAAGTGTTTTTTTTCACTTTACAAATTCATTTCCCTTAATTCCGCACACCTGTAATAGATTAAAAGGAATAAAATCCTGAGCAACAAAAAGTTGCCCAGGACATTGCCATGTCAGGATTTTCACCTATCTTAGTGGTAGAAAACAAAACAAGCAAAAGACTGACAGACATGGC
>NZ_JBADWU010000049.1:0-43664 GCF_056203535.1 Candidatus Limimorpha sp.
CTCGCTTTCGGTAGGTGCATCGAGCAGTTTAGGGTCGTTTTCGCAGGCATAACCCTTATGTATTAATAAGGTGGCATCGCCGCCATCGTCAACGATGAGGTCCGGACCTGTTCCATCGGGGAAAGTGATGGCGCGTTTGGTGCACCACCAGTAATCTTCAAGCGTTTCGCCCTTCCAAGCGAAAACAGATGTACCCGTTTCAGCGATTGCAGCAGCGGCATTATCCTGCGTTGAGAAAATATTGCAGCTGCACCAACGCACCGTTGCGCCTAATTCAACCAATGTTTCAATCAAGCAAGCGGTTTGAATAGTCATGTGGAGAGAGCCCATAATCTTGGCACCCTTCAAAGGCTTTTCCTGACCATATTTCTTGCGCAAGGCCATGAGGCCTGGCATTTCGTGTTCGGAAACTTCAATCTCCTTTCTTCCCCAAGCGGCAAGACCCATGTCGGCTACCAGATACGGAAGATCTTTATCTAACAATTTGCTGTTCATTATTTATGTTTTAATTTGAAACTGCAAAAATAAGAATAAAATTATTACCACCTGCGAAATGTTGCTTTTGGCTATTGGCCATTAGCTATTAGCCTTTAGCCATTAGCTATAGCCAAAAGCCATTTTTTACATTCGACAAAGCAAAAAATCACAACAAAAATCCCCAAAACGACATTTCAATTTACAAATTCAAATTATTGATATAAAATATGTTACAAAGATTTTGTTGAGAAATGTGTAGATATTGGAGATGGTTTTTCTTGGCGCATTTGACCCATCGCTATATTTTTGCATCACCTTTTAATCAACAAAAATACTATTTTAAGAATAACTACTTCAGAAAAGTCCGCAGGGATGCGGGCTTTTTTCATTTGTCGAGGATGTCGCTTTGCCGCTCGATGGAAGCCTGATGTATGGCTTCAAAAACCGAAACGACGAGTTCTTCGTTCAGACCAATGTCTTTTCCTGTGGCAATATGGTCGGCAAGGATTTTTTTCCATCTATCCATCTGCACAACCGTAACATTATTCTTTTTCTTGTAAGCACCAATTTGCGCACTGACATCCATGCGGCGCGAGAGCAATTGCAGCAGTTCACTATCGATGTCATCGATTTCGCTGCGCAAGTCGGCTAGGTCGCGCTCCACATTGCCCGATTTTTTTGCACGATGCACTATATTAATTAATAAGGTGTGCAATTCGGACGGAGTGATTTGCTGTCGGGCATCGGTCAAAGCCTGGTCGGGATTGCAGTGGCACTCGATCATCAAGCCATCTGAAGCCAAGTCGATGGCCTTTTGCGCCGTCTGCTGCAACAGTTCGCGGCAGCCGCAAATATGGCTTATGTCAGTAATGACAGGCACATTCAAGGTTTGCGTCAGTTCGATGGGAATCTCCCACATCGGGAAATTGCGGTAAGGTGTCTCCTTGTAATGCTGAAAGCCACGGTGAATGGCAGCCAAATACTGCAAACCTGCCTTTTGGAAACGCTCGAATGCACCCAACCAAAGTTTCAAGTCAGGCGAAACGGGATTTTTGATGAAAACGGGCACATCGCTGCCATTCAAGGCATCGGCCAATTGTTGCACCGAAAACGGATTGACCACAGTGCGGGCACCAATCCAAAGCGCATCGACATCATATTTCAAAGCCATTTTCACATGTTCGGGTGTTGCGACTTCGGTAGCCGTCAAGAGTTCGGTTTCCTTTTTCGCTTTCAGGAGCCATTTCAGGCCATCTTCTCCCCAGCCTTCGAAAGCATTGGGACGCGTGCGCGGTTTCCAGATGCCACCGCGAAGCACTTTTACCTCCGGGATTTCGGCCAAGCCACGAGCCGTAATCAAAAGCTGCTCTTCCGACTCCACGCTGCACGGACCGCTGATAATGAGCGGCTCCGACAAAGAGGAAAACCATGACTTGAGATCGAACATAGGTTACATTGATTAATGGCGCAAAATTAGGATATTTTTGGCAATTGTGGTGGCTGCTTTTGGGGAATCAATTTTGTTTCCTTTTAAAACTTGCTCATAAACTTTTCGCTGTCAACGATAAACCTTTCGTCCTGTATGATTTTACTCCTGTATGTTGTATTAAAACAGGTGTGAGTATGGCAATGACTTGATGTAACTTTCCATAAATTTGAAATCAGGTATGCCTTCTTGAGTTACAGGAAGTGGAATCATTGACTTCTCCATGATTTCCTTTGTCCATTTGTTGTTGAAAGCGTATTTTACACTCTCATTCTTGATGACCGTACAGAAAAACAGTGCAATATGTTGATTTATAGTGAATAATGGTGTCAAAATATTCACGTCATCTGTTGCCCAATAGGGCTCATCCTGATAAAATGCCTCACCGATTGAACCATTATAACACACGGAAATTGTCATTGGCGGGTTGATGTTGTCATCGTTACCAATGTGATTCGTAATGCCATTATTAAAAGCTGATGCTCCTACATAATTTATGTGCCCGTCTTTCTGATCTGACTTAGTCAGCCGTTGACCTTTTTCCACTTTGAACAGCTTGCCAATTTCAAAGCGTTTCCAACCATCAGTACATAGCTGCATTGGTGAAATGTTGCTACCATTCAGGATTTTTCCGTATTCAGGAAATAGCTCTGTCCCATAAAGCGTATGTTCCTTTATATTTTGGAAAAACTCAGCTTCATCGATATTCAACTTGAATAAGGCGTATGCCAAAGTCCGTTTCATGAAGTCGGCTTTAACGGGCATAGGGACGATGATTTCTTCCTGATAACTCAGATGCTCTTCGGGTTTAATCCATTGAATGGAACTGTGTCCGCTCTGTTTCCGAATGATTTCGACCCATGTTTCTTCGATGGTATCCCAGCGGTTGCGAATATCCTGACGACCTTGGTTTTTGATGGTTTCGAGTCCATCTTCTGCCATGTAGCAGGTGAAGATTTCCTTTTTTCCTTGCGGAATGCCTGCTGTAAATATGAAAATGCTTGTCGTGACGCCTGAGAAAATTTCCTTAGGCAACTTGATGATTTTTTCAAGTGTACATGATTTTAGCCATCGGCGGACACGGCTCTGAGCTTTTTCTAATTTGTTGTCGGGAAGAATGAATGCACAAGTCGTCCCTTTTTCTACGTTTGCCAGCACGTTGGCCACAATGTCTAAGCAGCCGTATTTGTTTTCAAACGGCGGATTCATCAGGACTTTTGTGATGGGTTTTGACTTTATCCAATAACCGGCATCGGTGGTACGGCTGTCCATGAGTTTCAGGTTGGTCTTACCATCCTTGTGTATGAGCATGTTGGCGCAAGCAAGAGCGTAAATTTCCCTGTCATATTCAATTCCGAACAACTGGGTCTGTGCAATTTCCGTAGCACGTTTGGTACTTGCACCGCCAGCTTCCTTGATCATGTTGCACATCGACTTGACGAGAAATGCGCCACTGCCGCAGGCTGCGTCTAAAACGAAGTCATTCTGTGTGGTGTCAGTGATGCGATACATGAAAGAAGTTATGTGATCGGGCGTGAATACCTGACCTGATTCGGACTTGGCTTTGTAGCGGTTGAATTCGTTGAAGAAAATGGCCATTACATCTTCTCCATTCCAAAAATCAGAGTTGATGTTGTCGGAGATTTGCGTTACATCAGCGATGAATTTGTTTATCGAATCCTGACTGCAACTTGCATTGAGCTTTATTTCTGAAAATACGTCAAGCAAAGTCTGTAACTTAATGTTTTTCGTCAAGTCGGCGGAAAACGAAGCTGCCAAAGTTTCACGAATGGAAGTGGTGAACATGCCGAAAGACATTCCTGCTGACAGAGGTGCTCCAAAGCGTTTTGCAACGAGGGCACAAGCTGTGAAAATCATTCGGTGATACAGGTTCTTGATGACAAAATTGAAATGCAGCGTGTCGTTGATGCTTCGTGTCAGCGAGTAAATCAAAGCCTTGTCAATCTTGTTGGTGGCGAATAAATTGAGATAAAATTCCTTGGCCTTCAGGTCACTGGCAACATTCGCTTGTGCTAAATCTTTGTAAACTTCAATTTCATAGCCATTGAAAAGAATGCCAACGACATGATTGTATTTGGTGAGTGTGATTTTGATGTTTTTAATCAGTTCGGCACGTTCCTTGTCTCCGAATTTCACGTTGCTTCCTTTGACTTCCAGAATGAGTGCGGGAAAATGTGTTTCATTCGGGAGATACCAACCGTCAGGGCGGTCTTTTATACCTGCAAAACCGAGTTTGTTGAATGATGTCAATTGCCCGACACCTGCTTGAACAGATTCCGTCGGTTTCAAATCAAGCGTGGTGCGTGCTAAGTCACGGACTTCATCTTCGGTCATTTCGTATCTCATACTCTCGTTTTTCACCGTGCAAAGATACTTTTTTTATTCAAAACTTGCTCATAAACTTCGCACTGTCAACGATAAACCTTTCGTGCGTGCCTTCGCCGACAAGAGTTTCGCCATCGTAGCATTTCACTTCAAAAACCAAACGGCGGCGGTCAATCTCTATGAGCTTTGAGTCGCAACGGACGACATTTCCAACGGGACTTGCCTTCAAATGGCTGATGTTTACCTTTGTGCCGACGGTAGTGTTCGTTTCGCCAATCTTGTCTTTCACGCTTTTCAGGCAGGTCATTTCCATCAAGGCAATCATGGCCGGAGTGGCGAAGACTTCCAGTGCGCCGGAGCCGTAAACGGCAGCAGTGTCTTTGTGCTGAACAGTAATGGTTTCGCTATGTGTGCTGTTGAGTAATTCGGTTGTTTCCATTTTGATATTCTGATATTCAAGTTGTTATTTTTGTCAAGAATTAGAGAATTAGAGAACTTTTTCCGACAGTGTCCTACTTGAAGTTGGTGCTTCGCACGAGAATTTTTGGGAATTGTTTTATGCTCCTTGAGCTTGCGAAAGGCTCAAATTCGAATATGCTTCTGTAGCGTGTTGTCCGTTAGGCTTCTCAAATTCTTTAATTCTTGACATGAAAAAGTGTGTCCATTCAAGTTTTTAATCAAACATGACGCGTGGGTTCATGATGTGTGGATTGCGCCATTCGATGCCATATTTGGCCAAAACGTTTCTTTTGGTGTTCCAATATTCAAAGCAAAAGCCCATGCCTTTCGGCTTGTTTTTCGTCAGTTCGTAGCAGCGTTTTTCCACTTCGTAAATGGCGTTTTCCCATTCTTCGGTGCGTTCAATCGGGTCAAATTTTAGAGTTCGGCCGTTTTTGCGGCACCAGTCTTCCATGCTGATACTCAGATCGATGTAATCAATCAGTTTTTGACGGTGTTTCTCAATGTCGTCGGGCTTGAGGTCGCGGACATAACTTTCCTTGTCGCCTTCGTAATGGTCGAAACTCATGTCGATTTCCAAATCCTCATCGGAAATCAAACCGAAAAGCGACTGTTGGTAATCTCTGATTTTCAACGACAGACGTGGCATTTGCTCTTCCTGATAATTTTCCATCATCATTTCCAACATGAAAATGCGGGAATATGGCGTAAATTCTTCGCCATAGCGCAAAGGCATCTCTGAAAACAGGTCCAACGCCTCCTGTATTAGCGGATAATTGCGCCAGCCTTCCATGTAAGTACTATGGTTTTTGACCATTTCCTTATAGATTTTGGCAATTCTTTTGATTTTTTCTTCCATGGTTTCAGATTTTAAAAGGAATGAAGATAACATTTCACTTGGCTCCAACGTCTGTTTTTCAAGTCGTCGGACGTCACGAGGAAACATAACATGCCACAGTCGATGAATCGCAAGTTCCAGTCGTCGTTTTCATCGATTTGAAGCAATGAAATATGTTCAGGAAACAGTTCCCTGATTTCGTCAAAATAAGGAAAGCCTAACAGCTTCGTATCGTCGTCGCAAGGTTCGGCTTTCTCAAAACTTATAGCCTCGGCTGGCCGACAGGCTGGAGTACCATCGTCATAAAGGATTTTGTGGGTGTGAAGATTCTCGCAAGTTGGGCTGTAAAGCACTTTGTAGTAAGGTGTTTCCCAATTGCCCATGCCAGGGTAGGCGAGGGTGTCATGGTCACCCAAATAGTAATCCATGGCGGCGAAGAAATAAAGCATCCCTTCGTGTGGAAGAAGGTTTTCGGTGTCGAAAGGCGCAATGTCTTCGCAACGGATTTGACAAATAAAAGTGAGCGGGTCCTCGTATTGGTCACCATCGTCATTGACAGTGATTTCGGGATAGTCCAAATTGTCGGGCATATCGGGGAATCCCCACCATTTGCTTTGCCCCGTGAGGTCGCTATCTGATTTATGGAAACTTAGTTTGATTGACATGCTGTCAGGATTTCAAAAGTTCAACAATTTGTCCGGCAAGGCGACTGGTTCCAACGCGGAAGAGGTTTTTGTTAAGCCATTGCTCGCCAAGGATACCTTTCACCAGATAATAATAGGTCATGGCATCTTCAGGCGTTTTCATGCCGCCGGCAGGTTTGAAACCTACTTTTTTGCCCGTTGTTTCATAGTATTCCTTGATGGTGTCAATCATGATGATGGCAGCCAAAGGTGTGGCGGCAACAGGCACCTTGCCCGTCGAAGTCTTGATGAAATCGGCACCTGCCAGAATGGCCAACTCGCTGGCTTTGCGGATGTTCTGAACGGTTTTCAATTCACCCGTTTCGAGGATGACTTTAAGATGCGCATCCTTGCAGATCGTCTTGATAGTCTTGATTTCGTTGAAGACTTCATCGTAGTTTCCAGCGAGGAAAGTGCCGCGCGAAATGACCATATCCACTTCGTCGGCGCCTTGCTCAACACAATATTCCACTTCTTTGACCTTCAAGTCGAAAGGCATTTGTCCTGAAGGGAAAGCGCAAGCCACCGTGGCGACATGAATGCCACTGCCCGCAAGCAATTGCTTGGCTTGCTTCACGAATGGACTGTAAATGCAAATGGCTGGTACCGAAAGGTAAGGTTCTTGCTTCGGAAAAGCCAATGCCTTGGCACAAAATTCGTTGATTTTCTCTTCGTTGTCAAAGGCTTCCAAAGTCGTGAAATCGATGCTTTGGAAAATGCATGCCAAGGATTCCTTGCGGTCAGATATTTGTGTTTGTTCAGCGACAATCTGCTCAATGCGCTCCTGAAGCTGTTCTTCGGTGTATTCGTAGGGTTTGAAATTCATGATATTAGGATTTGTTGAGGCAAAAATATGCTTTTTACTTGATTTTGCAAAGGTAATCTTGCAGCAATTCTTCGATTGTGGATTTCATTCTGTATTTCCAATGGTTTTCAGGATTGGCCGGCACGTTGATTTGGTCGTCCTTCGGGTCGGCCGACCAATTGCTTTCGTCGGTGTCGAGCAAATCTTGAATAGGGAAAATATTCCAGCAAGCCGGACTATCCATAATCCTCTCAATCACCATTTTAATGGATTTTGAAGAAGGCGTTTCTCCTTCCTCAGTCAGCCATGCACGAAGTGTCGGCATATCGTGTGTGCCCGTTGTGAACACACTATTCATAGGCATATCTTCGGTTTGCACCGAGGCATGGCCGAAAACCTTCGGCATCCGCTCCACCTCAAGGCTTTTGATGCCCAACTGCTGCATCACCTCGGGAACAGTGGCGGGAATCATGCCAAGGTCTTCGCCACAGGCAATCATTTCCGTTGCACCTATTATTATTGGCAACTTTTCCAATGCGCTTTGTTTCCAAAACTCGTTGTGGCGATGATAGAAAAAGTCGTCGTAAAGCCTATCTATGGCGGTCTTTTGCTTCTCATCGAGCGTTTTATACAAATCCGTCTTCTGCAAGGCGATGCGCGGATGGAATTTGTCCTTTTGGTATGAATCCCTGATGAAAAGCGTTTCCAAATCATTGGTCACATGTTTTTCTTCATCGAACTGAAAACCAAAGGTTTCAATCTCGTTTTCCGACAAAGGCAAGGCCGGATTGAAATGTCCCAACAAGCCTGATTTCTTGCCTTTTGGAATTTCCCAAATGCGGAAAAAGCCGAGAACATGGTCGATGCGATAGGCATCGAAATAGCGTGCCATGACCTGCAAGCGACGACGCCACCAAGCAAAGCCATCACGCTTCATTGCAGTCCAGTTATAAGTCGGGAAGCCCCAATTCTGTCCCTCTTCGGCAAAGTCGTCGGGCGGCGCACCAGCCTGGGCATTGCTGTTGAACAAATCGGGGTTGCTATACACATCAACACCTTGCGGATTGACACCGATGGGCAAATCGCCTTTCAGCATGATGCCTTTGGAATGTAGATAGTTTACAGCCTCACGCAACTGCTTGTCGCAATGGAATTGCAGGAAATAATAGAACTCACGGCAACCTTCGCCAGCATGTTCCGACCAACGGCTGACATCTGTCGTATTGTTGGCATCGCGCCGTGCGCAGAAATCGGCGTAAGGGACAAGCCAATCCTCGTTTTGTGCAAAAAACGACTTGAAACATTCATCCTTTTGCAACAACTCCCATTGCTGCGCGAAAGCGGTTTTTAGATATTCCCATTTGGTTTTCAGCACTTTCGGATAATCTACAAACGGAAGCAAATTGAGTTGTTGCTGCTCATCTTTGAAAAGTCCGTTCCCTTCAACACCCAAATCCTGAAGATTCAGATAAACCGGATTCAAGGCAAAAGCCGAAATGGCATTATAAGGATAAGAATCGTGCCAATCGAAATGCGCAGTGGTATCATTGATTGGAAGCAGTTGGATGATTTTCAAATTATTGGCCACACACCAATCTGCCAAATTCATCAAGTCGGGAAATTCGCCAATGCCGAAATCGCTATCGCTACGCAAACTGAAAAGCGGAACGGCAACACCAACCTTTTTCTCCATGGTTTCAGCATCAAAAGCATCCCAGACCGACTTTGAAGCTTTCCAACAACGGTTTTCCCGCGACTCCCATCTAATTTGTCCGTTTTCCTTGATAATGTATTTATATTCAACGGTTTCCGACTCGTCCAATTCAACGGCAACAGACCAATAGCCATTGTCGACATAACGCATTGCAAGCGCCTTTTCGGGTTTCCATGAGCCTAAAGCATCCATATTACCCGTCAAGAACAATTCTTCGCCCCAATGACTATCATATTTAAGTTTGAATTTGATTTCCATAAGTCAAAGATTGATAAGCCATTGCAGGTAATTTGCAGGCGTAATGATACTTGTTGAATTCGGATGATAGGTCTCAAGGAAAATGTTTGGCAATTTTGAATTACCTTTTTTCTCGTTCCACTTCATTTCGAAAAGATGAAGTTGGCCGTCGTTTTCTTCGATATAATCGATTTCTTGTTTTTCGGTCGTGCGCCAGAAATAGCTACGCACATAACGCTGTGAATAATGATTGTTTTTCAGCCTTTCCGAAATGAAAAAGTTTTCCCACAAAGCGCCATTGTCATTTCTCATACTTAATGGTGCAAAGTTTTGGATGACAGCATTTCTGATGCCATTGTCGTAAAAATAGATTTTCTTGCCTTTGGTCAGCTCCGTTCGGATATTTCGGTTGAAACTATTGAGTTGGAACACAATGTAGCATTTTTCCAGAATGTTAATGTACTTTTCAATAGTCTTGCTATCAATTCCAACGGTTTTTGACAATTCGTTGTACGAAACTTCGCTTCCCACTTGTAGCGCTAAGGCAACGAGCAATTTGTCTAAAACGGCAGATTTCCTGATACCCTCCAACTCTAAAATATCCTTGTATAAATAGCTTTCAGTCAGCTCCATAAGTGTTTTTTTAGCTTTCCCTGGGTTGCAAATCACGTTGGGGTAGGAGCCGAAAATAAGCCGACTTTCCAATCTTTGTTTGACGGAAATTAGGCCTTCCGACTGATAGATTTCCTGAGTCGAGATTGGAAACAACTGATATTCGAATTTTCTTCCGGTAAGAGGTTCGTTTAGCCGGTTGCGCAGTTCAAATGCTGACGAACCTGAGACCAATAGCTGAACATCAGGCAAGTTGTCTGTTATCAGTTTGAGCGTCAGGCCTATGTCTGCAACGCGCTGTGCTTCGTCAATGATAACTGTTTTGTTTTCGCCGATCAACATTTTCAGTTCGGTGAAATTGCAGTTGCTTAATGTGTCGCGTGTCTCTTTGATGTCACAGTTCAGCCAAAGCACGTTTTCTTCAAGGTTTTCCTGCAACTGTTTCAGCAAAGTTGTTTTCCCCACTTGTCGCGCCCCAAGCAACAGTAAAGCCTTGCCATTGTGCAGCTCTGATTCGAGTTCTTTTTGTAATGATCTTTTAATCATAATAATAATGCCTTCTTTTTGCTTGCAAAAGTAGTCAAATTTTATTGTATTCCAAAAAAACGGCAATATTTTTGGATTGTATTCCGAAAAATTGACAATATTCTTGGATTATATTCCAAAAAAATGGCAATATTTTTGGATTAGGAATGTGTCAGCCTGCAATTGGCGATGGATTTTACCTTTTTTAATGGATTTGTTTTCGTTGAAATGAAAATAATCCTATTTTTGTTTTTTAAATCCATCGATATGACCACATTCGACTTTTTCAACATCCTTTGCTCCATTCCGAAATCCTTGCGTTTCAACTTGCATTATTTTCCTTTCGTCACGGCCATCAAAATGCCTGTAATCGTTTCGCACCGCACTTTCCTACGCGAAATGCATGGCAAAGTGAATTTGCCAGAAAACATTGAAACTGCGATGGTTAAAATCGGCTTTGGCGATGTAGGCCACTACGACCGCAAACGCTCGCGCACCATTTGGCAGGTGAGCGGTGAAGTGAATTTTGCAGGAAAGGCAAGCATCGGTCACGGCTCGAAGATTTCGGTGCGTGGAAGACTGAATTTAGGCAATAAATTCAACATAACTGCTGAAAGCACAATAGTTTGCGCCAAAGAAATCACTTTTGGGAATGACTGCCTTATGAGTTGGGATGTGCTGGTGATGGACACGGATGAGCATCCTATATGTAATAAGGAGCACGAGCGCATCAATCCTGACAAACCAATTACGGTTGGCGACCACGTTTGGATTGGCTGTAAGTGCGTCTTGCTGAAAGGTGCGGAAATTCCGAATGATACGGTTTTGGCAGCAGGAACACAATTGCGCTCGTCTTTCGCAGGCGAAAATCAGATTGTTGGAGGCAATCCGCCCGCCATTCTGAAACGCGATGTGACTTGGGAACATGCTGAATGAAAAATGTAGAGACGTAGCGTGCTACGTCTGAAAATGCAATTGAAAAAGAGACGTAGCACGCTACGTCTCTACAGATTGGTTGTGAAAATTCACCCTTGTTTTTATAAGGTTTCAATCACCTTGCAGAGGTTTTCGAAAATCTGAGGAATTTCGCCCACGCCATTCACTGGATGCAAGTTGCCTTTGCCTTGGTAGAAATCGAGGACTGGGCGTGTCTTGGCTTCGTATTCCACGAAACGGTGCTTGATGGATTCGAGGTTGTCATCGGCACGGCCACTGGTCTTGCCGCGTTCAAGCATACGCTCAATGAGCATTTCTTCGGGCACTTCAAGACTGAGGACGCCAGAAAGATTCATGTTGAATTTCTTCATCATATCGTCGAGGATTTCGGCTTGCTTCACGGTGCGTGGATAACCATCGAACAGAAAACCAGCCGATTCGCGGTTTTCTGAAATCTTCTTTTCAATGATTTTTGCCACGATTTCATCAGAAACGAGGTTGCCTTGCCCGATGATTTCCTTGACTTGAAGACCTAATTCGGTTTCAGCGGCGATTTCTTCACGCAGGATTTCTCCTGTCGAGATGTAGGTCAGATTGTATTTTTCGCGCAGGAATTGTGATTGCGTTCCTTTGCCGGCTCCTGGGGGGCCAAATAAAATGATGTTACGCATGATATTTTGATTTAAAGATTTAATATTCAATGATTTAAAGATTTATTTGTGGACGATTAGACGATTTGATTATCTGACTTATAGAACAATTTTGAAAACCGATAACTGTAAACTGATAACTGAAAACCAACAACCTTTCATCTTTTATCTTTAACACTTTTCCCTTTCCACTTCAACCCCTTAATCACTCGATAATCTTATAAATGTCTGGTAAATTGCGTCCCTGTTCGTTGTAGTCAAGGCCGAAACCGACGATGAATTCGTTGTCGATATCCATGACTTTGTACTGAATCGGAAAATCGCATTTGAACAGCTGAGGCTTGAAAAACAAAGTGGCGACCCGAACATCGGCTGCACCTAAATCGTTGAGTTTGTGAATGGTGTAGTTGATGGTTTGCCCAGTCTCGATAATGTCTTCAACGATAACCACATGACGGCCTTCGATGGAATGGTCCAAGCCGATGAGTTCCCTGACTACGTTGGTCGATGCAGTGCCGCAATATGATGACAGTTTCACGAAAGAAATCTCGCAAGGAATGGTCAATTTCTTGAAAAGTTCGGAAGCGAACATGAAGGCTCCATTAAGGATTACAAGAAACAGCGGATTCTTTCCTCTCATGTCGTTGCTAATCTGTTCGGCGATGGGTTGTATCTTTTTTTCTATTTCTTCCTGCGGAATATAAATGGAAAATTCCTTGTCTAAAACTTTTACTGTTTTCATTGTCAGATGGTTATGAAATCAATATTTCCGTTTGCATTGTCTGACAAATATACAAATTGAATTTGTTGTTTCGCCATAAAAGAGAAAAAACTATTTTTGCAAGTGGAGATTTGTGGCATATATTTGCCTCAATACTCCAAACTCCTAATTCCTAACACCTAAATAATAAGGTATGAATCCGATAGTTAGCATAATCATGGGAAGCACATCCGACCTTCCCGTTTTGGAAAAAGCCGCTCAGTTTTTCGATGAGATGGAGATTCCGTTTGAAATGAATGCCCTAAGCGCACACCGTACGCCTGAGCAAGTCGAACAATTTGCCCGTGAGGCAAAAGGCCGTGGCGTTAAGGTCATTATTGCTGCCGCTGGCATGGCTGCCGCTTTGCCTGGCGTGATTGCCGCCAGCACCACATTGCCTGTCATCGGTGTGCCGGTGAAAGGCATGTTGGATGGCTTGGACGCCATGTTTTCAATCATTCAGATGCCTCCAGGCATTCCGGTTGCCACCGTTGGCGTGAATGCTTCGCTGAATGCCGCCATTCTTGCTGCCGAGATGCTGGCTTTGGGTGATGCCGAAATGGCTGCCAAAGTGGAAAATTACAAGGCTGGCTTGAAAAAGAAAATCACCAAGGCCAATGAAGACCTGAAAGAGGTGAAATACAAGTTTAAGACGAATTAAGGCTTCAGGATTTTCCTGCAAGTCGTGTAAATGAATCCTTCTTTTAAGCAAGGATGCGTTTCTATTTCCAGATTTGACAACAATTGCGGGGTGAGCAAATCCCGCAAATTGTTTGTTATGCCTTCGCCTGAGCATTTCAGCACGGCTTCCTTGATAGTCCAAAGGCGGATGAATTCGGCATTGGAATTGGCTGATTTCTCAATGCTTGCAATTTCCTGAGCGTTGCAGCAATAATGCAACAAACTGTCGCTGATGCCGCGTTCCACCGCTTCGATGTCGCAACCGACTTCTGTCGTGCCGTCAATCACGCAGAGTATGCCTTTCTTGCAGTGACTGAGGTTGAAATGAATGTCGGGATGTTTGCGCAAAATGGGCTTTTCGTTTGCGATGTAGTCAAATTCTATTTCTTCGTCAATGCCGAAATCGTTTTTCAAGCCGGTTTTCAGCAGAATGAAAGCCGCAGCGCATTGCACCCTGCCCATGAGGAATTTGTAGCGCAAGGCTTGTTCTTTTCTCCATTGCGGCAGAAGCGGCAGCATTTCTTGCTCGAATTGCTCCTGCGTTACGCTTTCAGGATTATGGAAAAGATAGGTCTTCATGAAAAGTCAAAATATCAGGTTTTCGTTTGAGCAAGGCGAGAAAAACATAATGTAATAGATTGGAAGATAGGTTATTCCTTTTGCCTGTTTTACTTCTCTTCCATTATAAAGGACATACGCTTTCTTGATGTTGTAATCGGGATTTGCAAGGAATTTGTCCAAGGCTCTGTGGGTGGAATAGTCTTTCCCTGATTTGATTTCCATTGGAACGGTCGACAAAGTGCTGTAGTCATCAATCAGGAAATCCACTTCTCCGTTGGTTTTATTGTCGTAATAGGAAGGATTGAATCCATGGGCTTTCAGTTCGGAAGCGACAACCGATTCGTAAACCGAACCCAGATTGATACATTTCTCATCATCCAGAATTGGCTTTATATTGTTGTGATAGAGCAAGCTAGTCAATATTCCAACATCGTTTAAATATAACTTGACGAGGTTTTTCTGCATTGATTCCAGCATGGGAAAATGCGGATTTGAAACGGCGTGGACTTCGATGGCAATCCCTGAATTGGTGAGATATTCAAACTCTTCCATGTAATCGGAACTGCGTTTCCATCGTTTTCCTTCGAAATCCTGATAGAAAACGCGCTTTTTCCTGTTTTCCATGTACGACGGAATCAAATCATAGATTTTCCTGATGACAAGTGAATTTTCGTTGTCATATTGGGAGGCGTCTTCCTTGTAAAGCCGATGGACTTCGTTTTGTATATTCCTGACATTGACAATGTTGTGCGTTTCCAAATAGGCTTTCACGGCATCAGGCAATCCTCCAACAAGCAAGTATTTTTTAAAGAAATCGAGAAACACGTTGTGCATGGATTCATCAAGGCTCTGCTCGGAAAGAAATTGTGCTTTCAAATGCTCAATGGCTGGCTCACCAACGCCATTTGCCCATAGAAACTCTTCAAAATCAAGCTGGTACATGTCGACAATTTGGATTCTTCCTCCAGGAATGGATAAGATCTTCCTTAGAGTAATGCCTAATAATGAGCCACTTACTATATATTTGAACTTGTTTTCATCGGTGAGGAATTTCAAAAGCGTCAACAATTCGGGATAGGCTTGAATTTCATCAATAAAGACCAAAGTGTTTTCTCGGTTCCCTAATTTTTCACCGGCAACGGTGCTAAGTTTGAGGTAGAAATCCGTGGTTGATTTCACTTCAGCAAACAACTTCTCGCCATGGCTGTCTTCAAGCATGTTTATTTCGATGAAATTCTTGAAACAAGACTTCCCCTCATGGCGAATAATGTAGGATTTTCCTATCTGTCGTGCCCCTTCTATGATGAGTGTCTTGTTAGAATTATTCGTAAGATTCTCTTTTATAGTGCTTTGTATCTTTCTTTTGTACATAAAACCTCGCTTTTTCCAATTGTTTTATGTGCAAAAATACACTTTTTCCATTATTTTAACCTATAAAAACCTCGCTTTTTCCATTTTTTTAATCGTAAAAAACCACGTTTTTCCTAGATTTTTAATATTGAAGGCAATGCTTTTTCAGATTTTTCTAATCATCATCAGGCCATCCCTTACAGGAAGCAACACATTTTCGACGCGTGTGTCGTCCGTCACCATTTGGTTGAAGCGGATGATGGCTTGCGTGTCGCGTTCCTTGGTGTTGGCGTTCAGTACTTTGCCTTCCCAAATCACATTGTCGGCAAGAATGAAGCCTCCGTTTGAAACCTTATCAATAACTAAATCATAGTAAATCGGATAACTGATTTTGTCGGCATCAATGAAAACAAGGTCGAAAGGACCGGAAAGGGTAGGGATAACGCTTTTGGCATCGCCCAAAACGAGGTCGATTTTACCTTCCACATTTGCCTTGGCGAAATATTTCCTGATGATGTCCTCGTATTCCTCGTTGGCTTCAATGGTGGTGATTTTGCCATCTTCATCCATGCCACGTGCCATGCAAATGGCAGAATAGCCTGTGAATGTGCCGATTTCAAGCACGTTTTTTGGCTTCAGCATCTGGCAGATGAATTGCAAAAAACGTCCTTGCACCTGTCCCGAAGCCATGCGAGGATTCATCACATGCAAGTTCGTTTCGCGATACAATTCCTGCAACACCGCATCGGCTGGCGTGGTATGATTTTCGATGTATTCGGATAAAACGTATGGGTCAATCATAAACATCTTTTCTTTTTGCAAAGGGTGCCGCTCGCTGGCTCGCTTTACCCTTTGCTTATATAAACTGCCCTTTTAGGGCGGACACGTTTCCAAAATCTACTTCTCGTTTCCTTTTCTTCTTTCCTCCTAATTCCTAACTCCTCACTCCAAACTTATTAACTTTCCACTTCAATCCTCTTTTCCTTCAAAAATCAGTGTGCTCAGTTGTTTTTTGTCAAAGACAAGATTTGCAGTTTCCATAATATCGCCAGCCGTAACGGCATTCACCTTGCGGATAATGTCTTCCATATATTCCAAAGGTTCGTTCATGATGACGGAGCGTGTGATGGAAAGCAATTCGTTCATGCCCGACTCGTAGCCCAAAGCCACCTGCCCGATGATTTGCTGTTGGGCGTGATTCAATTGCATTGAACCGAGTTTTTGATTGCAAATCTTATCCAATTCCTTATAGGTCAGTTCGATAGACCTGTCAAGCGAATCGGGATCGACACCCATGTAGATGCTGATGAGGCCTGTGTCGGAATAGGCGTTGTATTGCGATTCGATGGTGTAGGCAAAACCATATTTCTCGCGAATGTTAAGGTTGAGTCTCGAACTCATGGCGGGACCGCCCAAAATGTTGTTGAGCAAGACGATAGGCATTTTCAGCGGACTGTTGTATTCGGGTGCCATGCCGCCAATCATGCAGTGACTGAGGTGGTTGTGCCTTTCCGCCTTGATATATTGCGGCTTGTAGTTTGTGAACGGCACACGCTGCTTTTTCACGATATGAGCCGGCTGTTCGCCAAAATAACTCATGGCAAGCCGCTCGAAATCCTTGAAGCTGATGTCGCCAATCGTACCCAACACGATTTGGTCGGTGCTGTAATTGTTTGCCATGAAACGACGAACATCTTCGCGCGTGAAGCCTTTCACCAATTCAGTGGTTCCCAATATGTTCCTGCTCATCGGATGGCCTTTGAACATCATCTCCTCAAACACATCATAGATTTCGTCAGAAGGCGAATCCAAATAGGAGTTGATTTCGTCGAGGATGACTTCCTTCTCCTTGGTCAGTTCGTTTTCTGGGAAAGTTGAATGAAAGGCGATGTCGGCAAACAAGTCGAAAGTGCGCTTGTAGTGCTGTTTCAGAAATGAGGCTTGCAGACAGGTCTCTTCCTTGGTGGTGTAAGCATTCAGGTCGCCGCCGACATTGTCGAGACAACTCAAAATGTGGTAAGCCTTGCGGTTTTCGGTGCCTTTGAAAATGGTGTGCTCAATGAAATGCGCCATGCCGTTTTCATGGTCTTCTTCATCGCGCGAACCTGTGTTCACCATCAGGACTAGGTGGGCAATCTCTCCGCTTTTTTGCTTGTGAATCAGCCGAATGCCGTTTGGCAAGACCGATTCGTTATATTTTTCTTCTTGCATGTTGACAAATTAGAGGCGGCAAAAATACGGATTCTATTGGCAATTAAGGAATGTTTTTTGTTTTTTGATAATGTTTTGCCAACACCAATATTTTTTATCTTTGCCGTTCCAAATGAATACTAAACGCAGGGTGATTTGCGTTTGGTTTCTGTCAAAAAAAGTGGTACTATGAGAAATTTATTCATATCATTGATTTTATTGGGTCTTTCACTGAATCTGTTTGCCCAGGATGCGAAAGACATTAAAAAAGATCCTATTCCTGTAGCCATGTTTCAGGTGACATACGCGGCTCAGTTTCCGGCACTTGACACACGCAAGTTGTATGGTTTCACCAACACGATTGGCGGCAGCTTCATTTTCAAGACCGAAAACAATTGGCTTTTGACAGCAAACGGAAACTACATTTTCGGTCCAAAAGTGAAAGGCGACCCTGACGGCAATATGCTCGACCGCGTCTTCGTTTTTGGCGAAGGCATTACCACGACAGATGGCGAAATCACGGGCGGCAGCGGCAATTTCACTAGTCTTGCGCTTTATCAGAGAGGAATGCACTTTCAGGCTGAAATTGGAAAACTGTTTCCTTTCAAGCCCAATCCTAACAGCGGCTTTTTCGTTCAGTTTGGCGCAGGCTATCTGAGAAACCGCATCCGCGTTGATTATCAGACTGAAATGTACAACACGCCTTATCAGGTTAGCGGTGATTATCAATATGGTTACGACAGAATGCGCGGCGGTTTTGCCTGTCACGGCGAAGCTGGATATTTGATTTTGAGTGATTCGCGCATTTTCAATTTTTCTGTTTCTTTGGAAGTGACATACGCCCGCACCCGCGATTTGCGCGATTATGATTTCCGCGTTTTCACCAATCCTGAAACGGGTGTCATGGAGCCTGTTGGTCACACTGATCCTAATAAACGTTACAATGATTTTTATTACGGCATACGCTTGAGTTGGAACATCCCGACTTATCAGCGTCAGCCTGAAACTTTTTATTACGATTAAAAAGATGAGATTCCTTTATACATTGGCCATTCAGATTTATGAATTTGGCGTTAAAATGGCGGCCCTTTTCGGCAATCAAAAGGCGAAATTATGGGTTGATGGTCGTCGCTCATTGCCTGAAAATCAGCCGAATGATGGCGATTGGATTTGGTTTCACGCATCATCATTAGGCGAATTTGAGCAGGGGAGACCTGTCATTGAGGCTTTGAAGTCGCAGTATCCGCAATACAAAATACTGTTGTCGTTTTTCTCGCCTTCGGGCTATGAAATCCGAAAGAATTATCCGTATGCCGATGAAGTGGTCTACTTGCCTTCCGACACACCGAAAAACGCTCATCTCTGGTTGAAGCGGCATCATTTTGTGGCGGCTTTCTTTATCAAGTATGAATTTTGGTTCAACTACATGAAGGCTTTGAAAGACAATGGTATTCCGTTGTTTTACATATCTTTGATTCTGAAATCGAACCAGTATTTCTTTCAATGGTATGGAGGTTGGTTCCGCAAACAATTGCAAAGCGTGACGCATTTCTTCGTTCAAGATGAACGGACGGCTAAATTGCTGCATTCCATTGGATTAGACAATTCGACAGTGTGTGGCGATACCCGTTTCGACCGTGTGGCGGCTATTGCCCGGCAAGCCAAGCCTTTCCCCGAAATCGAAAAATTCATCAATGGCCGTAAATGCATTATAGCGGGAAGTTCGTGGCAACCTGACGAAAAGCTTTTGGCGAAATGTATCAAGCGTTTGCCTCACGATTATTGTTTCATCATGGCGCCGCACGACATTTCCGATTCGCATATTGCACAAATCAAGAACTTGTTAGAATCTGATTATCAGCTTTATACTGAATTTGATGCTGATAAGGAAAGCAAGGTTCTGGTGCTGAATACCATTGGAATCTTGTCGCAATTGTATCAGTATGCGCGGTTTGTTTATATTGGTGGTGGTTTTGGTGTCAACATTCACAATATTCAGGAACCTGTGACTTTTGGCTGTCCGGTTATTTTCGGGCCGAAATACAAGAGTTTCAAGGAAGCTGTTGATTTGGTTGGTCTTGGCGGTGCATTTTCCATTTCCAAACAAGTGGGATTGAATTACATTTTCGGTCGTTTGCTGAATGATGAAGCTTTTTATCAACATGCCTCAAAAGTCTGTAAAGACTATGTTTTGTCACAAATTGGAGCGACTTCTGCCATTATGAAAGGCTTTTCGCAACTTTTTTTTGATGATAAAGCGTAAAAAATTTGTTATTTAAATTTTAATGCCTAATTTTGAAGGCTGTTTTCCATGTTGGAAATCAGCCTAATAAATTACGCCTATGCAAAACTCTACTTCAACCCCACAGAATCCATTGGTTGGCATCACACATGGTGATTTCAACAGCACTGGTTATGAAATCATCTTGAAGGCTTACGCCGACTTGCGTTTGCTGTCTGTCGTCACCCCACTTTTGTATGGCCAGTCGAAGATTTTTTCCTATTACAAGAAAAATTTCGGTATGGAGGAATTCAACTATTCCTTGACCCGTGATGCGCGTCAGACATGGAATCAGAAATTCAACATTTTGAACATCGTTGAGCATGAGTTGAAGATAGATCCTGGCATTCCTACCGAATTGTCAGGCGAAATGGCTGTGAAGTCGCTGAAAATGGCTTCCGACGATTTGCGCAATGGCTTCCTTGATGCCTTAGTGCTGACTCCAGCCAATCCATCGACGATGAAATCAGACAAATACGCTTTCAACAGCCAGATGAATTTCCTTGCCTCCGCTTTGGAGATGAAAATGCCTTTGCTGATGGCGGTTTCCGACAGATTGAAAATCGGTATGGCGACAAGTCATATTCCATTGAGCAAAGTGCCGGAAATGATTACCAAGGATTTGGTTTCAGGCAAATTGAAGGTCTTTTCAGATACTTTGAAAAAGGATTTCGGCATCAATGCGCCGAAGGTTGCCGTTTTGGGTCTCAATCCTCATGCAGGCGGTTTCGGTCTTTTTGGCGAGGAAGACGAAAAGGTCATCAAGGTGGCTGTTGATGAAGCGCGAAGCAAAGGTTTGTATGCTTTTGGCCCGTTTGCAGCAGATTCTTTCTTCTTGAGCGATGCCTGGTGCAAATACGATGCGGTGCTTGCCATGTATCATGATCAGGCCATGTTGCCTTTCAACTTGCTTTCGGTTGATGCGGGTGCCTATTATCTGGCAGGTTCGCAATTTGTCTGTACGGCTCCTGTCGCTGATTGTGATTTTGAGCATTGTAATCAGAATGAGGCTTCGCCTGATGCTTTCCGTAAGGCTTTGTATTTGGCTTGCGATGTATTGAAGCGTAGAAAAGGCGAGTGATTCATTCTTTACCGTGACTAAATGTGATGAAAAACCATTGATTTGGTCATGGTTGTTTTTGCCATAACCATGAAAAAAGGAGACCTTTCGGCCTCCTTTTTGAATTATGGAAAGTTGTTGTCGATTATTTCACGACGAACTTGATTGTGTTTTCAAAACCATTAGCCTTGACGGTGACGAAGTAGATGCCGCTGTTGAGGTTGCTGATGTTGAGTGAAGGTGAGTTGATACCAGCTGAAATGGTTCTGTTTTCTTCCATGACCTTTTGACCGGTGATGTTGTAAACAGCGATGTTCGTTTCAGAAGCCTGAGAAGCATTGATTTCAACGTTCAGGACATCCTGAGCTGGATTTGGATAAACACGCACGTTGGTCATAGGATTGACAGCTTCGCTGACGTTCCAGCCTTGCATGTCAGGGGTGAGTTTGACAGCCCAAATTACATTGTCGGTTTCGCCGCCTTGTGGGTCATCGTCGTCGAGAACCAGTCCGAGTTCATTGTCAGCTGAATAGCCAACCCAGAACGAACCGTCGTAGGCATTGCCGCAGGCGAATGTAGGATAGACTTCGTCCATCATGTGCATGAAGTCTGATGACAGGTGGTCATAATCGTCGAACCAGGTTCCTTCGCTGTCTCTGTAGGTTACGTAAGCACTTCTGTAGTAGAAGTTTGAAGTTTGGTCTGCTCTTCCTTCATCGAGGCATGAATAAATGATGGCCATGTTGCCGTTTTCGTCAATGGAAATGCCAGGTGTTGTTGAGATACCGTAGTTCACGTATGTGAAGTGACCGTCCCAATATTCTGTGTAGTCGACCATGCCGTCGCCGGTTTCATCAGGCCAGCCGAAAAGATGGAGGTGCTGTTCGCCATCGGCTTCTGCCAAAGCTGCAAGACGTTCATCCATCAAGGTGTTTGAAACGCCGCCGATGCCGTTGGTGTTGTCGAATTGAGAGTCGCCACTCCAGTCGCCGAAACGAAGAATGTCGTGTCCGCCTTTTTCGTTCACATATTCTGAGTTCCAGTAAACGATGGCGTCGGTGTAAGGCCAGTAGGTGATATAGCCGAAACCGCTTTCTGGAGCCGGAGCGAAACGGGTGAGGCCGAATGCAACATGAACGGTACCATTGTTATCAATGGCAATGCTGTGTGAATTGTCGTTTGACCAGATGGAGTCGGTTTCGCTGGTGATTTCGTCCTGATACCAGTCGAGGCCGCTTCCGTATGGGAAGTGGGTGACGACTTGCTTTTCCCAAGTTTCGCCGTTATCGTGTGAAATGATGTAGAACATCTCGTAGGTCATGCCGCCGAAGAGGATGGCGATGTTGTCGCCGTTTGAAGCCATGACATAGTCATCGGCACCGATGTTGTTGTAATACAAAGCTTCATCGACTTCCGGAGGTGTGACAGGCTCGCTCCAGGTGAGGCCACCGTCGGTTGAACGGCTGTACCAGTTGTGGTAAGCACTGTTGCCTTGGTCATCGGTGTAGTCTTCTGTGCCAACCATGTGGACGTATTGTCCATTGCCTGAAGCGCAGACTCTTGGCCATGATGGTTTTTCGAAGTTGGTGATGAGTTCCCATTCGCCTTCGCCTTTTTTCTCTCTTCTGTAGATGTTGGTGCCTGTTGCGTGTGAAGCCATGATTTCAGCATCGCCGGCAGCGCAGATTGACGGCCAGCCTGACTTGATTGCTTCAATACGTGCTGATGGCATTTCACCGAATTCGGAACCGTTGTAATAGTTGTAACCGGCACCACGGGTGTTGTAAGGGCTGTCGTCTGAGCTCCATGTGGCGACTACTGAAACAGTGCCGTCAGGCCAAACGGCGATACGGTTGCCAATGCTGCCGTTGCTCTGCTTGTCGTAGCGGGTTTGCATGGTCTCAAAATCCTCAAAGCCTCTGGCTATTCTGTGTGTGGCTGCCTTTGGTGTTGTAGGAACTTGTTCGAAGCTCATTTCAACGGTGTTGTCGTCTTTTGGGTCTTGAATCTTTGTCAAGACGCTCTGCTTTGCAATTTCACCTTTCTTGAGGGTGACTCTTTGTGCAAAACCAGTCGATCCTATTGCGAGGATCATGGAAAGAAGTAAAACCTTTTTCATAGTGGTTGATTTTGATTGTTAATAATTTGAATATGACGCAGCAAAAATAATAAAAAATCATAAACGTCAAAAAAAAATACATATTGTTTTATGCTTTTTTTTCGACTTTGATATTGCAATCGGGAACAACAGGTTGACCCGAAGCGATGTTGTCCTGTAATTATAATAGGTGGGCAAATTTAGATTACATTTAGACATTTAGACATTTGGACATTTGGACATTTAGACATTTGGACATTTAGACTTTTGAACTTTTGAACATTTAGACTTTTGGGTATTTGTACAATTTACTGACTGATAACCGATGACCAACAACTGATAACCGATGACCAACAACTGATAACTGATAACCGACAAATGATAACCAATCAATGTTGCAGTATAATTTTGACCACTTACTTATTTGCCTTAATTTTTGTGCTTTAAAGACTTTAGGATGCTATTGTGATGCTAATTTTGAAATTATTGAAAAAAAAGTGGTTTTTCGTCCTAGAAATCTTTGAAAAAGTATATTTTTGCAATTTCACAAAACATTTCGAGAGATGGCTATTATCACACTAACAAGCGATTGGGGAACTTCCGATTATTACGTTGCGGCAGTAAAAGGCAGGATTTTGTCGTATTTGCCAAATGCTACCATCGTTGATGTGACGCATAATATTGAGCCATTCAGTATCGCTCAGGCTGGTTTTACGTTGAAAAACTGTTACAAAAGTTTTCCCGAAGGCTCCATCCATATCATTGGCGTTGAGACCATCGAATCGGATGAGCAGCCTCATGTTGTGGTGAAAGCCAATGGACATTATTTCATTTCCACCGATAATGGCATTTTCAGCCATATTCTCGATGGGATATTTGATGAGGCCGTTTGTATTGATGTTCCGCAAGACACTGATTTCTTCACCTTTGCCACCCGTGACCGTTTCGCAAAAGTGGCTGCCATGATTGCTCAAGGCGAGCCTTTGTCGAATATTGGCGCGCAACGCGAAAACCTTAATCTTGGCGGTGGTTTTTGCCCTGTTGTTAAAGGCAATGCTATCGAAGGTGTGGTAAGGCATATTGATTCGTATGGCGACCTGATTACGAATATTTCGAAGGAAGTGTTTGAAAATGAGCGTCGTGGACGTCGTTTCTCTATCAAAGTGAAAGGAGAACTTTATACCATTGATCGAATATCCGATAGTTATTTGGATGTCGATGTGGCGGAACTTGTGGCCATTTTCGGGACACACGGCTACTTGGAACTGGCATTGAATCAGGCAAAATTGGCAACGCTTTGCGGTATTGAGCAGGATTTCACCATTAAGGTCGTGTTTTACGATGATGACGATAATGGACCATCCAATTCGGGATTGCTGTTCTAAGTATCTTTCCAACGCAAATTACGGATAGTTATTCATAAATCTTTGTTTCTGTAAAATGCGCCTTTGGCGGGAGACAATAAATGCGGAGGAATTTTGGCCAGTAAATTAGAGTAAATTTTTTCATGCGCCAGCCAATCTGTGGAATTTATGCGCTTGCGCATTCAAAAATTCATCTGTATAATCTGTAAAATCTGTAGTTTATTGAAAATCAATGTAATACGTGTAATCTACGGTTCTAAAATTCAAAATCTTGCTGAAAATCCTTACTAAAAATCCTGCTGAAAATAAAAAAGGCAATTTCCTATAATGGTCGCTTCGCTCAAAATCCATACTTAAAATCCTACAAAAAATCATTACTGATTTTGGCATGGATTGAAAAAATCAGTATCAATTCATGCGCTGTTCCCTGAGCTTGTCAAAATTCATCTGTATAATCTGTAAAATCTGTAGTTTATTGAAAATCAGCGTAATCTGCGGTTAAAAAATCCTCTGCGCAAATCAGTAGTTATCAAATCTTTTTCTTATCCAACCGCTTTTCTAAAATCTGATACAATTTCCAGATTATCAATCCGATAAGTATGCCCAAAACGGCACCACAAAGAATGTCGCCGGGGTAATGGTAGCCGATGTAAATGCGGCTATAACTCGACAAAAACGCCCATGCAAAAAGCATCCAGCCGACCCATTTGCTTTTTTTTCGGAACGCAGCTGTCAGGAAAGTGCCGATGGCAAAAGTGTTGGCGGCATGTGATGAAACGAAACCGTAATGACCGCCCGCCATGCCTTTTGGAAGGTTGATTAAATCTTGAAAATCAATATTGTAGCAAGGACGTAAACGCTGAAACAAAGGCTTGCAGACGTGAGCCGACAACTGGTCGGAGCAAAGCACGACAAGCCCGACAGCGAGAAAAATCATCCAGCAACGCTTGCCGTATTGTTTCACTGCAAGGAAAACCAAAAGCAAGTAGATTGGCAGCCAAACCCACATTTTTGTTATGGCAATCATCACGGGGTCGAGCCAATCGGCGCGAAGTCCATTAAGAAAGAGAAAAAGCTGGGAATCGATGTCGGTGAAAAACTCCATTTTTATTCCTCCTCTTCCTCAACGCCTTTGTTCAACATGTTCCAAATCAAATCTTTAAGTTCAACAATGCCTTGGCCAGTCACGGAACAAATGAAAGCATGCGGAATCTTTTTCGGCAGGTGTTTTTTGATTTCCTTAATGGTGTCTTCATCGACCAAATCGCATTTCGTGATGGCAAGAATGCGGTCTTTGTCCAGTAGTTCGGGATTGTATTTCTTCAGTTCGTTGAGCAAAATATCGTATTCCTTTTTCACATCTTCGGAATTGGCTGGCACCATGAACAGCAAGGTCGAATTGCGTTCGATATGTTTCAAAAACCTGATTCCCAAACCTTTGCCTTCGGCAGCACCTTCAATGATGCCAGGGATGTCGGCCATGACGAAACTACGATGGTCACGATAACCGACGATACCCAGATTCGGCACTAAAGTAGTGAAAGGATAATCGGCGATTTCGGGCTTAGCCGCTGAAACTACCGACAAAAGTGTTGATTTTCCAGCGTTTGGAAATCCGACCAGACCGACATCAGCCAAGAGCTTCAGTTCCATGGTAATCCACTCTTCTTGAGAAGGCTCGCCGTGCTGGGCAAATTTCGGTGCCTGCAAAGTTGAGGTCTTGAAAAAAGCGTTGCCTTTGCCGCCGCGACCGCCTTTCAGCAGCACGATGGTTTGTCCATCTTCGGTGATTTCGCCCATCATCTCGTGAGAATCGGAACGATAGGCAACTGTGCCGAGCGGCACATCAATGTAAATATCGTTTCCGGCAGCGCCCGTGAGTTGGTTCTTGCCGCCAGGCACGCCGTCGCCGGCCACAAGGTGTTTGGTGTAGCGCAGGTGGAGCAAGGTCCAAAGTTGCACATTGCCACGGAGAATGATGTCTCCGCCACGGCCGCCATCGCCACCGTCTGGACCGCCTTTCGGGATGTATTTCTCACGGCGGAAGTGCATCGAGCCTGAACCGCCTTTTCCTGAGCGGCAGAAAATCTTCACGTAATCAACAAAATTTGAAGTCATAATCTGTTTGTTTTTAGGATTTAAAACTCATCAATAAATTCCACGCCTTCATCGTCGTCGTAAGTGCTGCAATCGAAATTCAAGTCGACGTTTGGAAGATTCGGCTTCGTGAAATCGCCTTGACTTACATGGAGGTTCGGGTCGTTGTAGACTTTGCGCATGTAATATGCCCAAATCGGCAAAGCCGTATGTGAGCCTTGTCCCAAGTCGGTGCTTCTGAAGTGAACGCTGCGGTCTTCGGCACCGACCCACACGCCAGTAGTCAAATCAGGCGTAATGCCCATGAAATAACCATCGCTTTGCTTTTGTGTGGTTCCCGTTTTGCCGGCAATCGGATTGTTGAAACCGTATGAATAACGCAACCGGATACCCGTTCCGCTTTGTACGACGCCTTTCATCAATTCAACCATTTTGTAAGCGGTAAGTTCGCTCATGGCTTCCGATTCTTCAGGCATGAAACGCTCGATGACGTTACCGTTTTTGTCTTCAATGCGTGTGATGAACATCGGCTTGATGTAAACGCCCTGATTAGCGAAAGTGCTCATGGCACCAACCATTTCGATGAGTTTTAAGTCGCAGACGCCCAAGCAGATGGAAGGCACAGCTTCAATCGGTGATTCTACACCCATGCGTCGTGCCATGCCGATGACAGCTTCCGGACCGAAACGGTTCATCAGGTAGGCCGAAATCCAGTTGTTGGATTGTGCCAAAGCCCATTTCAAGGTGACTTCTTCGCCGATATGTTTGCCTGAATTGTGTGGCTCCCAGAAGGTTCCGTCTTCAAGCTGAATGCTGTACTGAATGTTCGGGATGCGTGTGCAAGGTGTGTATTCGCCTTCCTGCATGGCCAAGGTGTAAAGGAAAGGCTTGAAAGTGGAACCCACCTGACGGCGTGCCTGCGTGACGTGGTCGTATTTGAAGAAACGGTAATCCAAACCACCGACGTAGGCTTTCACATGGCCCGTGTGCGACTCAATGGAAACAAGGCTTGCCTGAAGGAACCATTTGTAATAGCGGATGGAGTCCATTGGCGACATGACGGTGTCAATCGGGCCGTCCCAAGAGAAAACGGTCATTTCGACAGGGCGGTTGAATTCGGCTTTGATGGAATCCATACACATTCCTGCGTTTTTCAAAGTGCGGTAACGGTCGGAGCGCTTCATGGAGGTTTCCAGGATGTGGTCGATTTCATCGGCTGTTATATTATAAAAAGGTGCGTTTTTCTGGTTTTTCCAATGTCTGTAAAACATAGGTTGCAATTCCTTGCCCATGAATTCCTTGACGGCAGCTTCGGCATGTTGCTGCATACGCGAATCAATGGTTGTATAAATTCTCAATCCGTCGCGGTAGATATTGTAAGGTCTTCCGTCTGGATGCGTGTGGTTTTTGGCCCAATCATTGAGTTCGCCTCTCAGAAATTCACGGAAATAGGTGGCTTGACCGCTGTTGTGGTCCATCACGTTGAAGTGCGACATGTCAATCGGAATCTGTGAAATGGAGTCGCATTCGGCTTGGGTGAGATAACCGTTGTCGGCCATTTTTTTCAAAACCAGATTACGGCGGCCAATGGAATTTTCGGGATTGCGGACTGGGCTGAATCGTGTCGGCGCATTGACAACGCCAGCCATCAGTGCGGCTTCCTCAATGTTCAGTTCTTTCGGCGACTTGTCGAAGAAAGTTTTTGCCGCCGAGCGTATGCCGTAGGCATTGTGGCCAAAGGCAACCGTGTTGAGGTACATGGCGATGATTTCTTCCTTCGAATAGTTGTGCTCCAGTTTGGTAGCCGTAATCCATTCCTGGAATTTGCGCAAGACAAGTTTCGGTGTGCTGAGGTTTTCGCCGCGCGGGAAAAGGTTTTTGGCCAATTGCTGCGTGATGGTACTGCCGCCGCCTTTTTTGCTACCGGTCAGAACGCCGAAGGCAACGCGGAACAAGGCTTTTTTATCGATGCCGGAATGTTCCGTAAAACGTTCATCCTCAATGCTTACCAAAGCCTGTGGAATGTAGGGCGACAATTCTGCATAACGCACGTTTGAACGGTTTTCGACATAATAAGTGCCCAAAACCTTGCCATCGGCTGAAATGATTTCGGTAGCGAGATTGGTCAGAGGGTTTTCCAGTTCCTCGAAACTCGGCATCGTTCCGAAAACACCCGATGCAACGCAAATGAAAAACAGAACGATAAACGCTAAAAACGCGCCAAAAATAATCCAGATATTTCTGATGGCTTTTGAGCTTCCACCGTTTGCCTTTTTTTGTTTATTGTTCATAATTCATTGTTTTTCAATGTATAAGCCAACATCGGAAATGCCTTTCAGCACAGGTTCGCGCATGGCTTGCTCGATTTCGAAATGATAGAAACCAACCAACGGGAACTTCATGTTGGGCATCAATATCTTACGCAAATCCCTCATGCTGCCGCTGCTTTTGCCAATCCATTTGCCTTCGGGCGTAGCCAAAGTGATTTCGATGGTGTCGCGGGTGTGGTTGCCGTTGGGCATGGCCGTATTCATGAAGACGTAGAGGTTGCTGTAACGGTATGTCTCTAAATGCCGCACATCGATGCCAAAAGCATACGCGCTGAGCGTGTCGGAAACCGTGAGGTCGAAAGTGGCCTTGTTGTCCTGCGCCCATTCCGCTTCGGGCAAGACAACCCTTTCGTTGTAAACGTCTTCTCCACAGGAGATTAGTCCGGCTGTCAGCAAGATGGCAATGTATAGAAGTGATTTTTTCATTGTTGTTTTCGTTTAGTCGCTCATCTTCTTCAGGTCGTCGTCGCTGATGAAGCCTTCGTTGTTGTTGGTGTGCTGTTCGGTGGTGAGGGCGTAATCTTCAAGTTTTGCAGGCTTTTGCCCTTTCTTGTTGAGACTGATGATTTCCTTGACCTTTTCGACTGGCAGAGCCATAATATTGCTGCGGTCGGTGGTGTAGGAATACCAGGCAATGCCTTTCAGGAGGTCGTTTTTCTGATGAATGGCATCACCGCTTTGAAATTTCAGTACGATGTTTGAATCAGGGAAGGATCTCAAGGCGTCAACGTATGCTTCATATTCGAAATTGAGGCAACATTTCAGTTTGCCGCACATGCCGGCCAGTTTCTGAGGATTGGGCGACAATTGCTGAACACGCGCTGCACCTGTCGTAACGGACTGGAAATCACAAATCCATGAGGCACAGCAGAGTTCGCGGCCGCAGGACCCCAAGCCGCCCAATTTGGCTGATTCCTGTCGCACACCAATCTGACGCATCTCCACCCTGACATGAAATTCTTCGGCCAGTTTCTTGATGAGTTCGCGGAAATCAACACGGCCATCGGCAGTGTAGTAGAATATGGCTTTTGTCTTATCTCCCTGATATTCAACATCATTGAGCTTCATGTCGAGACCGAGGTTTTCGGCAATGACGCGTGTGCGCGACAAGGTGCCTTTTTCCAGTTTGATGGCAGAAAGCCATTTCTCGACATCGGCGGGACGTGCGCGGCGGTAGATTTTCTTCATATCGGCCAATGGCGTGCGGAAACGCTTGCGTTTCATTTGATGCTCAACGATTTCGCCCAAAAGGGTGATAATGCCAATATCGTGACCGATGGCGGCTTCCACAGCCACCATTTCGCCAACTTCCAATTCTAAATCTTCAGGGTAAATGAAATAGTCCTTGCGGTCGTTCTTGAAGCGCACTTCCGCCAAACGTTTTTTGACTTCGGTGGTGTCGGTGCCTTCGTAATCTTTCAGCCAGTCGAACTGGTTGAGTTTGCATGCGCTTCCATCCAGAACTTTTTGCCCCGGCGCATATTCCTGACAGAACTTGCATCCGCGTTCAAAAGTCAGTTCATCATCGTATGGAATAACTTTTTTATCTTGATTATCTTGATTGTCAGTCATTTGTATTTTCTGTTTTTGAGCTTCAACTATAAATTTGCAAAAATAGGAAAAAAATCAATATACCGTCATTTGGTTGTAAACGCAAATTGTCATAAATGAAACATTAATTTTTTGTTGCTTAGTTCATTAAAGAATAAATTTGTGTTTTTCAAAACTAAGCAACATTTCGGATATTTTATTACTTTTGCAGTTCAAATTGCTTTTAGAAATCGTTAAAAACTTAAAATCGTTTCATTATGACTACAAATTCAAACAATGTAAAGTCAGGAAAAGGCAAAGGCCTCATCATAGTTTTGGCCGTAATCGCATTGCTGGTACTTTGGGGCATCCGTGTTTACAACAACTTGGTTGGCAAGCAGGAAACCGTTGAAACTGCGGTTGGTAACGTGCAGACCGCCTATCAGCAGCGTGCCGACCTCATTCCTAATTTGGTTGCTGCCGTGAAGAGCTATGCCGAATACGAGCAAGGAACTTTGACAGCCGTAGTCGAGGCAAGAGCCAAGGCAACATCAACGACACTCGACGCCAACAATCTGACAGAAGACCAATTGAAGGCTTTTCAAGCCGCACAGGATCAGATGTCGGGTGCCTTGTCGCGCTTGCTCGTCACGATTGAAAAATATCCTGACCTGAAGGCCAATCAGAATTACCTTGATTTGCACAGCCAGTTGGAGGCTTGCGAAAACACCATCGCCAACGCAAGACGCGAGTTTAACGCCACGGCAAAAGATTATAACACTTTTCTGCGCCGTTTCCCGAACAACATCATCGCTAACTTCGGCAATTTCGACAAAATGCCTTATTTCGAGGCTTCGGAATCAGCCCAAAATGCTCCGAATGTTGGCGATTTATTCAATGACTAATTGATTGATGATGAAAAAGATAGGTTTCCTTTTGGCATCGATGATGCTTTTTTCGGCTTTTTTCGATTTTGCCTTGGCCCAGGAATCGAAATTCGGTTTTCATGGCGGTGTCAACATTTCCAGGTTGAAGTTCGATGATTACAGCAATAATTCGAGAGTTGCCAATGTTTTGGGCGGTCTCTATTATGGCTATGAATTCAATGAGCTTCTCGGAGTGCAGGCAGGTCTGGATTTCACACTTACGGGCACTGAAGAAAGTAGCCGGCAATTTGATCCTGAAACAGGCGAATCATACGATTGGAACTTTGAAATGTCTTTTGACAATTGGCGTATTCCGATTGTCTTTACCGTTTCTCCAACCGAATGGCTGCGTTTCAATGTCGGGCCACAGCTTTCGTTTTGCTCAAAAGGCGAGATTTTCGACACCAAAGCTCAGGAATATGGAGGTCAAGTGAGATATAAGCTATCCAGAAAAGAATATAATGTTTTTGATATTCAGGCTGTTGCGGGTGTTGATTTCCGCTTTTCCCAACGTTTTATCCTTGGTCTGCGTTATGTGTATGGCTTTAGGAAAGTCTTGAAGGATAATTTCGGCATGGATTACGAAATCATGAATGCCGGAAAATCGTATCATCGTGCGGCGACTATCACTTTTGGCCTTGAGTTTTAGAGACGAATCATGTTAGGAGCAATAATAGGCGATACCGCAGAATCGGTTTATGAATTTGACAATATTAAGACAACGGATTTCCCGTTTTTCTCGCCGAGAAGCAACTACACCAAACACACGTATTACAAACCTTCATATTTTACTGAAACTATGGATAGATTCACACCTGATTTCATCAAGGAACTTCGGCCAGACGAAATCTTCGTCTTCGGCAGCAATCTGGCTGGTCATCATGGCGGCGGCGCAGCCTATATTGCCAATGCAAAATTTGGCGCAGAATGGGGCGTTGGCGTTGGTCCAACGGGACAGTGTTACGCCATCCCGACCATGCAAGGTGGGGTGGAGACCATCAAACCTTACGTCGATGATTTCATCGAGTATGCAAAACAGCATCCGGGACAGAAATTCCTTGTCACGCGCATTGGCTGCGGCATTGCAGGTTTCACTGATGACGAAATCGCGCCGCTTTTTGCCGAAGCCACCAATCTCCTGAATGTCAGTCTGCCTGAAACATTCTGGAAAGTGCTGGAATGATGATTTTTTCCTTTCAGATTGGAAAAACTGTGCTTTTGAGATTTATTGTGTCAAAATGAACTAAATTTGCGCTTCGATTTATCAATTTTGCAAACAAAAGTCTTTAGATATGAACGACATTGATTATTTCAAAAACCTGAATCTGGCCATCACCGTTTGCGACAAGGATGGCAATGTGCTTTATCAGAACGATTCATCCATTGATGTGAACGGCGACACGCGTGGCAAAAACCTCATGAATTGCCACAACGAGAAATCCCAGGCCATCATCCGCCATCTGATTGGCGAAGCCGACACGAATGCCTACACCATTTCGAAGAAAGGCAAGAAGAAACTGATTTACCAAACGCCTTGGTATGAGGACGATGCAAAGCAAATCGTCGGCGGACTGATTGAATTTTCCATCATCATTCCTGAAGATATGCCGCATTTCGACAGGGGATGATTCTTTGAGATAAAAAATCCTCGCTGATTACACAGACTGGCACAGAAAAAATCTGCGTAAGTCTGCGAAATCAGCGGGGATTTTGCTGTATCAGCAAGTGAAAAACGAATTATTTCATCACCAAATTGTAGGTATCCTGAGCGATGACAAATTCTTCGTCGGTCGGGTAGACCACCACCATAACCTTTGAGTCAGGTGCAGAGATGACTGCGGCATCGCCAATGGTTTCCTTGTTGATGCGTGGATCCAGCTTGATGCCGAGGAATTCCATGTTTTCTAGGATAGGTTCACGCATGAACCAGGCGTTTTCGCCAATGCCACCGGTCATCACGATGATGTCGGCGCCATTCATGATGGCTGCGTAGGCACCGATGTATTTCTTCACGCGGTGAGCGAACATGTTGAAAGCGTAGGTGCTGCGTTCGTCGCCTTCTTCTTTGCTGGCACGGACGTCACGCATGTCCTGCTTGCCGCCAGTGATACCCACGAGGCCAGACTTCTTGTTGACCAAAGTGTTCATTTCCTTGGTGTTGTAGCCTTCCTTGTCCATAATGTACATGAAAGCGCCAAGGTCGAGGTCACCGGTGCGGCTGCCCATCATAAGGCCTTCGACAGGGGTGAAGCCCATGGATGTTTCCACCGATTTGCCATATTCAACGGCTGCAATGGAAGCACCGCTGCCCAAGTGGCAGGTGATGATTTTGCTGGTCTTCCAATCCTTGCCAACGAAAGCGGCGGCCTTTTCGGCGACATACTTATGGCTGGTGCCGTGGAAGCCGTAACGGCGCACGCGGTACTTTTCGTAGTATTCGTAAGGCACAGCATAGAGGTAGGCCTCAGGTGGCATGGTAGCGTGGAACGAGGTGTCGAACACGGCTGCCATCGGGATGCCAGGAAGCACTTCTTCCATAGCGTGGATGCCTTGCAAGCTGCCTGGGTTGTGCAGTGGAGCGAGGTCGCAGAGTGATTCGATGCCTTCGATGACCTTCTGGTCGATGCGGACGCTCTTTGTGAATGTTTCACCGCCGTGGGCTACTCTGTGGCCGACAGCGTCGATTTCCTTTAGGTCCTTGATGACGCCCATCTTCGGGTCAACCAATGCTTTCAGCACTAATTTGATGCCTTCGGTGTGGTTCGGGATAGGAAGCTGTTCGTAGTACTTCTCGCCGTTGTATTTATGTGTAAATTCACCCATTTCAAGGCCGATGCGTTCGAGCAAGCCTTTGGCTAAGAGGTGAGATGTGTTGGCGTTTTCCATGTCAAGCAATTGATACTTAATGGAAGAACTGCCGCAGTTTAAGACTAATATTTTCATGTTGAATGTTTTTGTTGTTTAACTGTTTATTTGTTTTCGCCCTTGGCGGGAGAAAGTAAATTCGGAGTAAATTTTAGAGTAAATTTCAACATGCAACTTCATAGCCGTTTTAAACGCAAATTTCCATAAATTAACCGAAAATTATCGTGAATTTGACTGATACACAAGTATTAAAATTATCGATAATTCATGTTTAATTCGCGATAATTTGTGTTTAGCGAAGCAAAAGAAGATATTGCAATTTTATAGTTGACACTTGAAAAATTTACTCGTAATTTACTCTTAATTTACTGTTCACCCTCTGCGGAGCGGAGAAATTTACTTCTTTTGGGCGATGGCCTGGTTTGCGGTGATGGCGACGAGTTTGTAAACATCATCGATGGAGCAGCCGCGGCTCAAGTCGTTGCAAGGCTTTGCAAGACCTTGGAGGACAGGACCAACTGCTTCAGCACCTGCAAGACGCTGAACGAGTTTGTAAGCAATGTTGCCGACTTCGAGGCGTGGGAAGACCAAAGTGTTGGCCTTGCCAGCAACCGGGCTGTTAGGAGCCTTGCTTGCACCGACTGATGGGACGATGGCAGCATCAGCCTGCAATTCGCCGTCGAGGACGAGGTCAGGACGCATTTCCTGAGCCTTGCGTGTGGCTTCGATGATCTTGTCGACATCTTCGTGCTTGGCAGAACCCTTTGTCGAGAAGCTCAAGATGGCTGTGATTGGGTCAATCTTGGCAATGTTCTTGGCGGTGTCGGCAGTGCAGACAGCGATTTCGGCCAATTGGTCGGCAGTCGGGACAGGGGTGACAGCGCAGTCAGCGAAGACCAGCTTGCCATCGGTGCCGTATTTGCAACCTTCAGGCAGGAACATGATGAACGCACCCGAAACGCAGCTTACGCCAGGAACGGTCTTGATGATTTGCAGGGCAGGACGGAGCATGTCGCCTGTGGTGCTGCGGGCACCGCTGACGAGACCATCAGCTTCACCAGCCTTGACGAGCAAAATGCCGAGATACATGAAGTTTTCGGCAAGGTTTTCGGCCTGTTCCATGGTCATGCCTTTGGCTTTGCGGAGTTCGTAAAGCAGTTCGGCGTATTTCTGTTTGTTAGGGTTGTTCTTCGGGTCGATGATTTGAGCCTTGTCGATGTTCTTCAGGCCAAATTCGGCGGTCATTTCCTTGATTTTTTCGGCTGGGCCGATAAGGGTAATGTCGGCAACGCCGTCAGCGAGAAGCTGGTCGGCGGCTTTCAGTGTACGTGGTTCGTCACCTTCAGGAAGCACAATGCGCTGCTTGTTGGCTTTGGCATTGGCAATGATTTCTTGCATTAAATCCATGATAAATGTTGATTATTGTTGATTGTTTAATTGTTGATTTGTTTACTTTAAAAAGTGCATAAATACGGGTGCAAAGGTAATAAGTTATTTAGGTTTTTGCAAAAATATTTATTTTTGAGACAAAGTGTTGTTTGACTGTGAAACGACTTGGAATGTTATTGCTTATCAAGTCAATTGCCTTAGATTCAATGATTCAAGTTTTTTTGTCGGTAATGTCTGCATTTGAGCGATTTATTATTCAGGAATCCCGTTTCCATACATCAGAGAAATGACTTTTTTCAAAGATTCTGGTGGTTTTTATGTCTCTTACTTCTTTTTTACTTAATTTTACGACCTAAATTCATAATCTCATTTTCATGAAAAAGACATCTATCTTATTCGCAATCATTGTTTTGGCGACATTCGTTTCATGCAATAACCAAGACGCGATTCATCGCGTCTCTACAGACGAACCGACCAAAAATTACATCCAATATGTCAATCCAATCATAGGAACCAATGGCATGGGACACACTTTTCCGGGTGCCTGTGCGCCTTTCGGCATCGTGCAGTTGAGTCCCGACACCGATACCATTCCTCATAACATTAATGGTGAATATCAGCCACGGGTTTATGAATATTGTGCTGGTTATCAGCATAAAGACAGCACGATTGTAGGTTTCAGTCACACCCATTTCAGCGGCACTGGCCATTCCGATTTGGGCGATATTTTGGTCATGCCCACCATTGGCGAGATAAAATACAATCCCGGAACGCAGACCGAACCCGACAATGGTTACCGTTCGCGTTTTTTGCACGAAACAGAAATCGCGCAACCTGGCTATTATGAGGTGCTTTTGGAAGACTATCAAGTCAAGGCGCGGCTGACGGCAACGGAACATGTCGGCGTGCATCAGTATGTTTTTCCGCAAGATGCTGACGGCAACATCATTTTAGATTTGCAACACGGAATTTACAATTACGATGGCAAAACCTTGTGGGCCAATTTGCGCGTTGAAAACGATACACTTTTGACAGGTTATCGAATTACAAACGGTTGGGCAAGAACGAATTACACTTATTTTGCCATCAGTTTCAACCAACCGATTGCCGATTATGGCTATTGCGATTTGCAGAGACCGAAATATAACGGCGGTTGGGGCAAGTTCCCTGTCAATCATAATTTTCCAGAGATGACGGGAAGAAAGATTGTGGCGTATTTCACCTTCCATCAGCCTGAAACTTTGGAGATGAAAGTCGCGCTTTCGGCCGTCAGCACCGAGGGGGCCTTGAAAAACTTGAAAGCAGAAACCGATGGCCTTGATTTTGAGCAGCTTTTGGCCCAAACCCAAGACAAATGGAACAAGGAGCTTTCCATCATCGATGCCGAAGGCACTGAAGACCAGAAAGCCATGCTTTACACATCCTTGTATCACACGATGATAAACCCTTCAATTTACATGGATGTTGACGGGCAATATCGCGGCCTCGACCACAATATTCATCAAGCCGAAGGCTTCACGAACTACACCGTTTTTTCGTTGTGGGACACTTACCGTGCCTTGCATCCTTTGTTCAATGTGCTGCAAACCCAGCGCAATGTCGATATGGTGCAGTCGATGCTGAAACACAGCGAGCAAAGCGTTCACGGGGCTTTGCCGGTTTGGTCGCATAATGGCAACGAAAACTGGTGCATGATTGGCTATCACTCAGTTCCTGTGCTTTCCGATGCCTACACGAAAGGCGTTGTCAGCAATGCCGAGCCGCTGCTGAAGGCCATGAAACGCAGTTCGACGATACCTTATTACGTCAATTTGGACAATTACATGGATTTGGGTTATGTGCCTTTCGACAAAAACAACGGCTGCGTTTCCATCACAATGGAATATGCCTACGATGATTGGGCAATTTACCAAGCGGCGCTGAAAGCCGGCGACAACGCAACGGCAGAAACCTACAGGCAACGTGCCCAAAACTGGAAAAACACTTTCGACACGCAACTTGGTTTTGCCCGCCCGAAAATGGCTGACGGCACTTGGAAAGAACCTTTCAGTCTGTTCGACACCGAGGGCGAAGGCTTTGTGGAAGGCAATTCGTGGGTGTATTCCTTCTATGTTCCGCAGGATGTAAAAGGTCTGATAGAAGCCATGAAAGGCGAGAAACAATTCATCGCCAACCTCGACACCTTGTTTGTGATGCACCTGCCTGCCGAGTTTTTCGAAAACACCGAAGATGTCACCGAGGAAGGCCTGATGGGATGCTACAACCACGGCAACGAACCTGCCCATCACATTGCCTATCTTTACAATTGGACTTCGCAACCCTACAAGACGCAATACTGGTTGCGCGAAATCATGAACCGTTTCTACAAGAACAACATCGACGGACTTTGTGGCAACGACGATTGCGGGCAGATGTCGGCGTGGTACATTTTCAGCGCCATGGGCTTCTATCCCGTTTGTCCAGGCAGCGACCAATACGTGTTCGGCGCACCTTATTTGCCTTATATGAAAGTGAAATTAGGCAATGGCAACACGTTGGAAATCAAAGCGAATGATGTCAGCGACGAGAATCGTTATGTGCAGAAAGTCAGTTTAAACGGCAAGGAAATCACAAGGCTTTACCTTACGCACAGCGAACTCATGCAAGGCGGCGAACTAGTCTTCGAAATGGGCAGCGAACCTAATATAAATCGCGGATTGAATGAGGAAGATAAGCCTTATTCGATGAGCGAGTGATTTTTGGAAACAAATGCTTTGCATTACCTTCGGTGAATCTTCGATTTCAACGTAGTTAAATCTGACATAAATATTCCGATACAGATTCTTTCCTTATCGGAATTTCATGGCCGCTTGCGCGGCATGGGAGAAAGTAAATGCGGAGTAAATTAGGAGTAAATTTTTTGTTCCTATCAATTCGATAGCCAAACATTTAACGCTTAATTCGTGATAATTAGCGTTTCTCCAAAAAAATCTCCACATTTCTTGTCTCATTTTCCATTCTTTTCCTATTTTTGCCCTCGGTTTGGTGCGCCAAACCTTGTTCTTTAAATAATTAAGAAGCGTTATGCTTGTTTTGTAATTGAAAACGTAGGAAATTTTCAAGAAAGTACAAGATTGCATAATGGTTCTGCACGTTCTGCGTGGACTATTATCATATTTGTACTTTCGGGTTTTCCTACGACCTTCAATTGCGGTATGGCATACAGTTCCACGCTTTTTTTCATATCCATTAAAAACAGGTGCAGAAAGGGCATCTTGCAGTAGGAACTGCTGGCTAAGTCTTATAAAAATGAAGAAAATCATTACATTAATTCTTTTGGCAACATTGTCAATTGGTATTTCAAAAGCTCAAACTCTAAACGTTAATGTCCGAGACATTGAAAACTTCCAAATCACCTATTGTGCCGACACAGTTTATGTTTGGGGTGATTCTACTAGTTTTTTTGGAAGTTTTTATAGGCCGGATTGGACTGAAGAAATTGATTCGTTTGTCCTTATGGTGACAAAAGATAAAAATCAAGGGATGTGGTGTTATGATGAATTTATCACCTATAATTCATATGATCTTTATAGTGCATTTTTCATTATTTGGCTTAATTCAGCTTCTGAACCGATTCTAACTCCATTTGAAAAAAATGTCAATCTTAACGATAATAACGAAATTGAAATTTATGCCTATTATGGTGAAGAGCTTGAAAACCTTACTGTTGTTTGGAATGATGGTGATACGGTTTTTTCCCGTTTTGTTGGTGCTGGTGATTATGTTGCCACGGTATCAGATGATTGTGGTCGATTCGTCGAGAACATTTGGCATGTCGAAAATTGTAGTAGTTTAGAGGAAAATCTTGGGGTTAATAGTATCTTTATATATCCAAACCCAGCTCAAGGCAGTTTCGTTGTCAAGGGCGAGGGTCAAATGATCGTTTACAATGCCATTGGTCAAGTCGTCCGCAAGGAAGAATTGAAGGGCGAAATGGCCGTGGAACTGCCTGCCGGAATGTATTTCGTGCAAGTGAATGGTTCGGTGAAGAAGGTTGTTGTGGAATAAGAAAACGGAAATTCAATATTTGGGCGGCTCGGTTCGGGCCGCCTTTTTTCGTTTGCGAACACACGCGAAACGAATTTCTCTGCATCAACATTTCATTGTTCTGAAAATCTGAGTAATTTTGCAGAAAATTTCATGCTAATGGCACAAAGTTCAAATCTATATGGCTTAAATCAACATTTGTTTTGGGACATTGACACCCAGCATTTTGACATTGACAGAAGTGCCTCATGGATTATTCAGCGTGTGCTGGAATATGGCAGCATGAAAGATTGGTTCATTATCGAAGATCATTTCGGAATAGACAAAATCGTTGCATACGCAATGAATTTTAGAACCTTAGACCCTGTCGCGCTGTCGTTTTTATGCTTCATTTCCGACACAAAAAAGGAGGACTACAGATGTTATCATATTGCACAATCGCACCCCACACCTTGGAACTCCTGAAACCTGATGCAATTTTTGAGGATGGTTTGTGTTTGGCTTCGCCCAAAGACATCGCCGCAATGAAAATTAGTGCGATAGAAGGAAGAGGCTCAAAAAAAGATTTCATTGATTTGTATTACCTTTTGCAACATTATTCCTTCGCCGAAATTCTTGGCTTTTATACACAAAAATATCCTCAATATTCGATGTTCAGAACACGAATGGCATTGACTTATTTCGAAGATGCTGAGAATCAAGAAACTCCCAAAATGTTCAATAATGTTGATTGGGAAACGGTGAAGGAAAAGATAGCAGAAGAAGTGAGAAAGTTTGATTGGGAAAAATACGGTGACAAATGAATATAGCAGCATTAGTTTCGGGTGGCGTAGATAGTTCGGTGGTGGTGCCCATCCTCAAGGAGCAGGGCTACGACCCACACATTTTCTACATCAAGATTGGCATGGAAGGCAAGGAGGATTTGTCAAGCTGCCCATCGGAAGAAGATATTGAGATAACTACTTATATTGCAAAGAAATACGGTTGTAAATTCGACATTGTCGACTTGCAGCACGAGTATTTCGAAACCGTCGGCAAATACACCATGGAGATGGTGCGCAAAGGCCTGACGCCCAATCCCGATGTGATGTGCAACCGCTGGATTAAGTTGGGCGCCTTTGAGGAAAAGGAAGGCCACAATTTCGATAAGATTGCCACGGGTCACTATGCCCGCTCGTGGAAAAACGAGCAAGGCTTTTGGTTGGGAACGGCTGCCGACACTTTCAAAGACCAGACCTATTTTTTGGGTCGCATTACATACGCGCAACTCTCAAAAGTGATTTTTCCTATTGGCGACATTGTGAAACCCGAAGTGCGCCGTTTGGCGGCTCAGTATAAGTTACCAAGTGCAGAACGGCATGACAGTCAGGGGATTTGCTTCTTGGGAAAAATCAACTACAACGATTATATCCGTGAATATTTGGGTGAAATGCCGGGCGATATCGTCGAATTGGAATCGGGCAAGAAACTTGGTCGTCACAAAGGTTTTTGGTTCCATACCATTGGCCAGAGGAAAGGCCTTGGCTTGGGCGGCGGACCTTGGTTTGTGGTGAAGAAAGACATTCCGAACAACATCGTATATGTGTCGCAGGGTTACGACCCGATTGCGCAATACACGACACTTATTCCGCTCAGCGACATGCTGCTGATGAATCCGACATTGAGTTTCACGGAAGGTCAGCGCGTGCGTTTCAAGATCCGTCATCAGCCGGAGTTTACTTTGGGCACGATACATCTCACCGACAGAGGTGTCGACATCATTTCTGATGTCGCCATTTCGGGTGTTGCGCCAGGGCAGTTTGGCGTCATCTATCATGAGACGGAGCCATACGTCATTGGCAGCGGGGTGATAGTGGAGGTGAACGAATAAAACTGAATCTATATGAATACAATATCCGACCGCATCCTATACGAAGACAATCACCTGCTGATAGTCAATAAATTACCATCCGAAATCGTGCAAGGCGACAAAACGGGCGACATCTGCCTGCTCGATGATGTGAAGGAATACATCAAAGTGAAATACAACAAGCCGGGCAATGTTTTTGCGGGTTTGGTGCATCGCATCGACCGCCCTGTCAGTGGTGCCGTTTTGTTTGCCAAAACGAGTAAGGCCTTGTCACGCATGACGGAAAAGGTGAAGGACCGCGATTTCCATAAAGTTTATCTTGCCTTAGTGAAGAACCATCCGCCAAAGGAAGCTGATGTGTTGGAAGACTTCATTGTGAAAAACGAAAAAATGAACAAGTCGTTTGTGACGACTTCGGCCAACAAAGAGGCGAAACTGGCGCGTTTGAGTTATCGCGTCATTGGCCGTTCCGATAATTTCTATTTACTTGAAATAGAACTTTTTACAGGACGACATCATCAGATTCGCTGCCAGTTGGCCAACATCGGTTGCCCGATAAAAGGCGACTTGAAATACGGTTATCCACGCTCCAACCCCGATGCCTCCATTTGCCTTCACGCATATAGGATTTCGTTTGAGCATCCAACGCTGAAAACGCCTGTTGAAGTCGCTGCACCTTTGCCAGAAACCATGCCTTGGCCGGCGTTTGAGGAGTTCTTGTAAATGTAACTTGCTGTCTATAAAATAGATATACGCAAATTATCCAAATTACATAATACTATTACCAAAATTGTATTATACAAAATTGGTAAAAAATAGAAATTAAATTTAATTATAAGATAATCAATATTTTGTTGACTGTGATATATGCCAAAATAGTTGATTTTGAATCATTGTTTTTGCCATTTCAGGGTCAGGCAGCCGTAGATGCAGACTATCAGGAAGCAGCAGAAAGGTAAGACATACGAGAAATTGACGGCAGGCAAGCCGCAAACCGTTCCCAAATCGATGATGGCTCCTTGCAAAGGTGGCAGCAAGGCTCCGCCTACGATGGCTTCAACCAAGCCGGCTGCGCCAATGGTGACTTCATCGTCGCTCAGGCCGTCCAAGGCGATGCCGTAGATGGTCGGGAACATCAGCGACATGAAGGCGGAAATGGCGATTAGGCAATACAAACCGAGGTTTCCTTGAATGAAAATCGTTCCTGCCGAAGCTATCATGGCACCGCAGGCAAAAATGACCAACAGCTTGCGCGGATTGGTCTTTTTCATCAGCATCGTGCTTGTGAAACGGCCAACGATAAACAATCCCATGGCAATCATGTTGAAATACTGTCCTTGGGTTTTCGTATAGCCCAAATGTTCGGCATAGTGGATAATGAAGGTCCACACCATAATCTGTGCGCCAACATAGAACACTTGAGCCACAACGCCAGTAGCATATTTCTTGTTTCTAAATAAACTCTTAAATGTCTGTTTCAAAGGGATTTGTTTTCCTTCTGCTTTCTTTTCGTCAATCTTGATGCAGGCGATGACAATCAGGATGGCCAACACCACACAGCCCAAAATGACGTATGGATTGCGGATTGCAATCAGGTCGTTGGCGCGGATTGAGGCTTTCGTGGCGGCATCGAGGTTGGCGTAATCGGCCACTTTATCAGATTGGAGCGATGACAAAATCACGGTTGAAGCCACCAGCATTCCGCACAAGGAGCCAATCGGGTTGAACGACTGCGCAAGGTTCAGGCGTCGCGTCGCGTTTTCCTTGTCGCCCATCGAGAGGATGAAAGGATTGGCCGTCGTTTCCAAAAAGGCGAGGCCAAAAGTGAGGATGTAAAGCGCTATCAGGAAAAAGGTGTAAATGCCATATTTTGCGGCGGGGAAAAACAGAAACGCGCCCAAGGCGTAAAGTGCTAGACCGAGCAGAATGCCTTTCTTGTAGCTGTGTTTGCGGATGAAAAACGCGGCAGGGAAGGCCATCGTCGCATAGCCGCCGTAGAAGGCAAACTGTATTAAAGCGGCTTTTGAGGCCGACATTTCAAGTATGGTTCCGAAAGCGGCCACCAACGGGTTGGTGATGTCGTTGGCAAATCCCCAAAGGGCAAACAAAGTGGTGACAATGATGAACGGAAACACTAATTTCCTCGGTACAAGTGGTTTTTTCTCCATGATTCTACGTTTAAAAAGCCTACAAAAATAGATAAAAAACAAATTGTGCCTAAAGAAATTCATTTTGTTATGCGATTTGTTCCGATAGCCGGATATGAAGTTTGGTAGTGTTTCAAACAGTGTGTCCGAAGTCTGTTGACTTCAGGGATGCGATGCAAAATTAGACAATAGTTTTCATATTTGTATCAGTTGGTGAAAAAATCGTAGTTTTGCCATGCGGCCGGACGAGGAAACGGGCTCTGCTGGGGAGCAACCCGCCAGCAATAAGGCCGAGCCTACACTGAATGCAGTGAATCGTGAGAGCCGTCATGATTGGCGGCTCCGATTGCATTCAGGAAGGCGGTTCCGCTAAGAAAACCCATGTCAGCGTC
>NZ_JBADWU010000050.1:0-11352 GCF_056203535.1 Candidatus Limimorpha sp.
TTGCCTCAAGACGCATCGTGGGGTAAGGGGATTTTGTGCAACGGAAACACCTAAATGCCATTCCCTACGGCCTGAAGGCATCTTCCCGGCCTGCTACTTTGGAACTCATTACTCTTGCAGATCGGTTGCGGATTTAAGGTACTCAAAAAAATCGAAGCATCAAAAACAAAAATCATAACAATTTTGAATTATACTTTAAAATACTTATAAGTTTTTTGAATTATACTTTAAAATTTGCATACTTTTGCAGAAAATTTGAGAAAATATGATAGAAAGACAATTGGAAAATATCATTCAAAAAAGAATGTTCAAAGGCAAAGCTATCGTGATAGTCGGACCAAGGCAAGTGGGAAAAACCACACTGCTAAAGATGATTATAAAATCAACGGAAAAGAAGACATTATTTTGGAATTGTGATGAACCGGATATCCGTGCCAAGTTGACTTTGCCGACATCAACGGAACTGAAGTCAGAAATTGGAAATTCCGAAATGATTCTGATTGACGAAGCACAAAGGGTGAAAGACATTGGCATAACACTCAAACTTCTCATAGACAATTTTCCCGAAAAACAGATTATTGTCACTGGTTCATCGGCACTCGACCTTTCAAATTCAATCAACGAACCTTTGACAGGCAGAAAGTTTGAATATGTAATGTTTCCTTTTACAGAAAAAGAAATAATTGATTATCAAGGATTAACAACAGAAAAAAGACTTTTGGAACGACGACTGATTTATGGTCTATATCCTGATGTAATCAATAATGAAGGCGATGAAAACGTGTTTTTACAAAACATTGTTTCAAGTTACCTTTATAAAGACATTTTCGCCTATCAGGATGTTAGAAAACCGGAAATCATTGAACGGCTGCTTCAAGCTTTGGCTTTACAAATCGGTAGCGAAGTGTCGTTCAACGAGATAGGAAATCTTATCGGCATAAGTTCTCAAACCGTCCAACGTTATATTGACTTACTTGAAAAATCATTCATTATTTTCCATTTACGTTCATATAGTTCAAATGTACGCAACGAATTGAAGAAAAGTATAAAAATCTATTTTTACGATAATGGCGTAAGAAACGCATTAATATCTGATTTTAAGCCATTTGCGATGCGAAATGATGTTGGAGCACTTTGGGAAAACTTTCTGATAAGCGAAAGGATAAAGAAAAATGCCTATAACGGTTTCTACGGAAAATCACATTTTTGGCGCACAAACCAGCAGCAGGAAATTGATTATTTGGAGGATGTTGACGGAATGTTGCACACATTTGAATTCAAATGGAGTCCATCGAAGAAACCAAAAATAACCGATACTTTTGCAAAAAACTATCCAAATCATACCTACACTGTGATAAACACGGAAAACTATGTTGAATTTATCCAATGAACCAGCCACTTTTCAACCGCCTACCATTATTCATTTATTAATCTTTTAAATTAATAATTTTGGTGGTCATTAATAAGGCTGGTGAATTGGTTGAAAACTTTTCATTAAAAAATTTGCTTTTCTCGGTGAGGATTTGAGACGGCAATTTTGAAAAAGACGATTGATTTCAAAATCAGTAAAATTACCTCTTTTTGAAAAATAGTCCGAAAGTCAGAAAAGTGCGCTAAAATGACAACGTAAAAAGTTGGTTTTTGTTCATTACGATGGTTGATAAAGTTGAAAAAAATGACCCGTTTGGGTTTTATCAACAGAAATCGGAATTATGCACACGAAACGCAAAAGTTATCAACAGATAAATTGTTGATAACTTTTTATTTTTCAGATTATCAAATCGTTATAAGAAAAATGTTGATTTTTATCATCGGGTAACTCACTCATAATTAACGAATAAACTTGGCGGTGAAAACGAAAAAAATTACTTTTGCAGATTATTTATCAACAAGTGTAGAAATGAAGCAAATTATTCCTATAGCGAGCGATCACGGCGGCTTCGAAATGAAGCAGTTTTTGGTGGAAAAACTCACAGAATCCGGTTACGAAGTTAAGGATTTTGGTACGCACAGTACCGAAAGCGTCGATTATCCCGACATGATTCATCCTTTGGCAACGGCTATTGAAAAGGGTGAATTTCCGTTGGGCATCATCCTTTGCGGCAGCGGAAACGGCGCCCAGATGACCGCCAACCATCATCACAATGTGCGTGCTGCGCTCTGCTGGAATGTGGAATTGGCAAAACTGGCGCGTCAGCATAACGATGCCAACATTATGTCGCTGCCAGGCCGTTTCATTGATAAGGAATTGGCTTGGGAAATGGTTCAGGCCTTTTTGAACACCGGTTTTGAAGGTGGCCGTCACATTCGTAGGGTCGAAAAAATAGAAAACTATTAAATAAAGAATACGAGACTACGAGGTCACGGGAATGCGAGAATACGGCCATTTCGACAAGCTCAATGAGCCTCGAAATCTAATTTGAAGTTTAATTTTGAACAGTTATTTATATGGGTGATTTGAAATCGACATTCAGGAAGGAAAGCGAGATTGCGTTTAATGAAGAACATTGGCAGAAAATCAATTATAACACAAGCTGTTATGAAAGGAATTTCACCAAAGGCATCATCAATTATCAGGATATTAATCTTGAAAAGCAACGTGCCTACACGATTCGCAACAAATCTTTGCTGAAACTTGAAAAACTACTTGTCGATTTCGAAACGCATTTCACTGATAATGGCGGCAAGGTGATTTGGGCACGCGATGCGCAGGATGCCCGAAACCAGATTTTCGACATCATTAATCGACAGGCAAATAAAACCGTAATACGTTCAAATTCAACGGTTTTAGACGAAATTGAATTGAACGGATTCCTGCAAAAGAAAGGCATACCGTTGTCCGAAACCAGCGTTGCGCGTTATGTGCTGAAAATTGCCGACATGAAGCCTTATCATCCGATTGCGCCGGCCATTCATCTTTCAAAGGAGGAAATCAACGACATATTGACAAAGAATTTCAAGTTGAAGCCTGACAGTTCGGTGAAACAGATGGTTAATTTCTTGCGTTACAAGGTTTCAAATGAAATAAATGCGGCTTCGGTTTGCGTGACGGGTGCAAATTTCCTTTTGTCGGATGTGGGCGGTGTTGTTTTGACTGAAAATGAAGGCAACATATTGAAATCCAGTTCATCAGCAAATGTTCATATCGTTGTGGCGGGCATAATGAAAGTCATTCCTTCCATCAACGATTTGGGCGTTTTGTTGCCGTTGCTTTCAACTTATGCCACGGGTCAGAGCATGGCGGCCTACAATTCCATCACGTTTGGTCCTTCGAAAGACAGCGATGGTCCCGAGCAGATGTATGTCATTCTGCTGAACAACAACCGCACGGAACTGCTTTCGCATGAAAAGCAGCGCCAGGTGTTGTCGTGCATTCATTGCGGGGCTTGCATAAGCGTTTGTCCGGTTTACAAAAACATTGGCGGTTATAGTTTTTGCACTACCAGCATTGGTCCTTTTGGCCTCATTTGCAATCCGTTGGTAAACGATTTGAAGGATTTCGAACATTTCACTTCGGCATGTTCGCTTTGTGGGCGTTGCACCGAGGTTTGTCCGGTAAAAATTCCCTTGGATGACTTGATGGTTGAAAACCGTCATCTCGTTAATACTGAACGTGTTGGCGATGCAAAAATCGAAGCATTGTTCAAGGCTATGATTTGGCATTGCAAGTCGCGCAAAAAAATGGATGCGCCATTGTGGGTGAAACGTTTGGAGATGAAAAAACTATTTGCGCCTGTCAGGGGCGAAAAGCGCACCATGCCTGAATTGGCTCCGAAATCGTTCAGCCAGATGTGGCGGGAAATTAGCGGTGAAGAATAAAAATAGTTTGGCCATGCATACCTCAAGTACACATGGCTAAACAGCAAAAGAAAAATTCTCTAAATTTGTTTTTTCTTCTGTCCGAACGGAAGAAAAGAGAAAGCCTTCACTTTATCTGGAATCTCACGCCCAAATAAGCACGGATACCGCTCAACGAGCCCCAAACCATGGAAGCATCGAAATCTTCGCCGAAAGGTTCGCTAGCCGCAATGATCGGCTTATCCTGCTTGTAGTTGGTCAGGTTTTCGCCACCTACGTAAACTTCCCAATTCTTGCCCAGTTTCTTGGTGACTTGCGCCGTAAGCATGACATAGAAAGGCGAACGTTCAATGTTCTGACCCTCTGCCACAGCCGTAGCGTTGCCGTTCAGGTTCGGCACGCGGCAATCGCCGTTGAACTGCGTGGTGACGTCAAACTGCCAAGTGCCAGGCGCGTATGATAGCGTGAGCAAACCTTTGTAGCGATTGACGAAAGGCTTTTCGCGTAAGGTGTCATTGATAGTCATTTTCACATCGTTGTAACGGAAAGCAGCCGTGAAATCGAAATTCTTGAAAAGCTCGTAATTCACTTGTATCTGGGCGCAATTCGAATACGATTCTCCATTCAGGTTGTAGATTCTGATTTGATGCGCATCGGCATCGCGGTCAAGCACTATCTGGTTGACGAAATCGGTGCGGTAAACATCAACCTGCAATTCCAATTCTTTTTCGGCAATGTCGAAATGCTTAATCAGGTTCAAGCCGAAATTCCAGGCCTCTTCCATTTTTGGCGTATCGATGAAACAAATCTGTCGGGAGGATGCCATCATGGTTGAATTTTCGGCCAAGACATTGGGCGAACGGTAGCCTTTGCCTGCCGAAAGACGCAAAGCCAATTCGTTGTCGGTCTTGAAACGGACATGCAGGCGCGGCGTGTAGAACAACTTGTTGTAATAGCTGTTGTAATCGGCGCGGAAACCTGCAATCAGCGTCCAATGATGCTCATCGCTGAAGACGTATTCGGCAAAGGCTCCAGGCACATGCTCGATGCGGTTCATGGCGCTGTCGGCCAGTTTTTCATCGTATTTATCGTAGGAATAACTTGCGCCGACGGAATACTTGTGATGGTCGTTTACGATATAGGAATCGAACAGCAAGTTGGCATAATACGACCACTGTTTGGCATCGTAATCGGTGCGGCCGAAATAGGAATCCGTGTTATGATAATTGAACTGCTGCTGAAGTCCGAGGCTGGTTTCCGGACGGTCGAACATTACGCCCGTCTTGGCAAAGGCTTCATAACGTTCCGTGTTGATGCCGATGCCGTAAAAGCCGTAACCTTCATCATTGCGATGGCCAGGGTCGAAATCCATTTGACCACTCAAGCGATTCTCTCCCAAAGCCTTGAAGCCTAACTTGCAGTTGAACCTATCGCTTGTATGATTATAACGCACAAAAGCATTGTATTGCGTGACCATCGGGTCGTCAATGAAAGAATCGTGGTTTGAATCCATCTTCATAAAATTGTGGCTCACATGCCCCATTAGCAACAAGCCGTTCTTTTCATTAATATCAATGCGAGTATTGAAATTAAATTCCGCCATACCCATCGTACTGCCAAACAAATTGAAGAAATATTCCTCGCTCTTGTCGGCTTCAGGTTCCTTGTAATCGACATTGATTTGTCCGCTGATGGATTCATAACCATTTCTGACAGAAGAAGTTCCTTTTGAAACCTGAATGCCGTTCATCCAAGTTCCAGGCACATAACTGAGACCGAAAGCCGAAGCCAAACCACGGAAATTCGGCATGTTTTCGGCCATCATCTGGGTATAAATGCCGCTCAAACCCAACAATTCGATTTGCTTGGCACCAGTGACGGCATCGCTGTAAGCCACATCGACACTGGCATTGGTTTCGAAACTCTCGGCAAGACTACAGCATGCGCAACGGCGCAATGCTTCGCTTGTAATATGCTCAATCTGAAGCGGTTCGAGCGTCGAGCCAAACGAAGCCTTCTTGCGTGCCGTGATTTCAACCTCGCTCAGCATTTTTGAAGTCGTCATCACATGGTCATAGTGCATGGGCTTGTCCATTTGGTGAACGGTATCGTTGTCGTAAGCCACGAAACTGAAAACCAAGCAATGGATTTTTTCGTGGACAGGAATCCTGTAATGGCCGTCGGCATCGGTCACGGTGCCTTCGTTGACGATTTTCCAATAAACATTGACGCCTGGAAGCGCAACTTTTTTGCCCTCGATTTCTTCGTAAACCGTGCCTTCAATGTAACCAAGGTCGTGATGATGTTCATGATCGTGATGATGATGTTCGTGCTGGGCAAATGCACCACCATAGATGAATAACAATGCGATTGCTATAATTAATTTGTTGATTTTCATAATGATAGATTTAATTAGATTTGTAAACTATGATATACTTGAAATAGAGAATACAGATATAAATCTGATGGAACACCGTATTTTTTCGAACACGGATTTGTCGGATTTAACGGATTTTGTTTTGCGAGCAAAACATCTCCGTGTCAATCCGTGACATCAGTGTTCAAATCAATATCAGTGTTTTTATAGAACACGATGGTTCTATCAGAAAATCAACGGGTTGAGTTTCATGTTGGAGAAAAAGATAGTCATTTGCCTTCCGGAAATGAAAAATGGAATCTTTTGTGGAGAAAAAATATGAAAAACCTGCTTGATTTCCTGCAACAATTCCATTGAATCAAAATGCGGCAGCAAGGCTGGTTGCAGGAAAACGGCAATATGTTTTTCAGGTGAAAATGTGTAATTGTCAGTGAATTGTATCTTGCTGTCGAAATCGTCGCAGCAGCATTTTTCATCGAAATGAACGACATTGAGGTGCTCCTCAAACTGAGTGGCGTTCATGTGGCGGTGCGGATGGTTCTGGCAGTGTTCGCAAAGGCGCGAAGCATCGCCGAAACTACTCAAAAGATGATGGTCTTCGGTGCAATAGTGGAAATTCACGTTCCAACCTATCGAAACGAAGAGCACAAAAAGCGCCATCAGTGAGGATACTATCTGCAATATGCGTTTTTTCACGCCGCAAAGATAGTAAACTTATTTGATTGTGATGTCATTACATTTTTCCAACTGTTTGATGGCTCGCGCTTTCCTCCCCGACGAACTAACAAGGATTTCTTGTAAGTCTTTAGAAGCTGTTTAATATGGATAAGTAACTGTTCAAAATTAAGATACATTATAAACAGACACAAGGTCACGAGACGATGGAAACTCACAATGTCTCGAATTTCCACGTTCTCGTGACCTCGATGTCTCGTGTTCAATAAGTAAACTAATTTTGCTCGCCTACTTAAAACTATGGTTTAATGATTTGTTAAGCAAAAACTAATAGCCATTATCATTCGATCACAATCTTCTTAGTCACCACTTTACCACCGATGAGGTTGACAAAATAGATGCCTGAAGGAAGGTCGGAAACATCGATGGTGGCGTTCTGGCGCATCACGAAATTGCGTACTTCCTGACCGTTGGCACTGATGATGTGGACGCAGACTTTGCCCAAATCGTAATCGGTGGAAATGTTCATGCTTCCCTTCACAGGATTTGGCGTGATTTCAACCGTGAACGGGTCTTCGTTCAGTTCAGGATAGGACGGCACATCGAGCAGGATTTCGCTATTGTTGCTGTAGCTAATCACCGAACCTGAAACGCGCAGAATCGGGTTGTCGGCAGCGGAGCACTGCACACAGGTCTGACCATCGACGCAATCAGGATGATTCGGGTGGCAGAGGTCGAGATAAGTCGGGTCGAACTCATAGAACAATTCGGCTGAACCAGCTGGCATGTATTCGGTCAAATCGAAGTCCCAAACCAAAGCCATTGAGCCTGGGCACCAGCCGCTACGGTTGTAGGTCCAAGTGCCGTTTTGTGGCTGACAGCCGGCTGGATTCGGGTTGCATGTTCTCCAAAGATGCTGCTCGAACTTGTTCTGTCCGTTGACGAAAACATGGTGTGTGGCTTCGTAAAATTCAGCCGCATTGCCCGTGTTGTTGCAGTTGTTGGTGCCGCTGCTCCAGTTGTGGCCTGAGGTCATAAGCTTCAGTTTTGCGGCTTCGGCGCCTTCAACAAAACAATAGTCGACCGATGGCACAGGCTGCTGGTTGGCATAGTCGCCGAAATCGTAAGCACCGAACCACAAAGGCTGGACATCAGCATAGAGGTATTCAGGCGTGCCTTTGGTCATGTTGAAAGTCAGGATTGGGTTGTAGCCACTGCCGTTCCAAGTCTGGAAATACATTTCAAATTCAACCAGACCTTGCAGCACGGTTGAGAAGTCGGTGACATCGATGTCGGCTTCGCACTGAACGCCAAATGGGGTGATATAGCGGAACAGTTCAACCCATTCGCCATGGTAATTCTTCACGCGGCAATAACCCACACGGTCGTAAGGGTCGCAGTCGCCATTCACGCAATTGTGGTCGTAGTGAGCAACGATTTGACTGAAAGCGCCGATATGCGAAGGCATGACATATTCGCCTGTGACGGATTGTGCCGATGGAGAAACAATCAAGTCGCCATTCATGGTAACGACATCCATATTTTCAAAATTATTGGTCACTTCGAAAGTGCAATTCTTGCTTGTCGTCTTGCCGCCCGACTGGGTGATGGAAGCACTCACATTATAAGTTCCGAAACCGCTTGGTGTCCAAGTGGCATACCAATAACCGTTGTTTGGATCATTTGGGAAATCGGTTCTCAAAATGACATCTTCGCCATCGACGGTGAATTTCACTTCTTCAAACTTAATGGCATCGCCATGTTCGATGTAGGCACTCAAAACCAGCATGATAGGCTTCAATTCGGTCATATAGACCTTAGTGCCATCGTAAGGACGACGGATGGTGATTTCAGGCGTATAGGCATCAGGATCAACTACTTCAAATGAACGTGTGACGCTTGGAGCGGCATTCCATTGTGTGCCGTCGCCAGGCTGTGAAGCCTTCACTTTGACGATGCCAGGCGTGCCGTTCAAGGTAAGGATGTTGCCTGAAACCGTGGCAGGACCTTCAACCACTTCAAAGCTGACAGGAAGACCTGATGTAGCCGATGCTACCAATGTGATAGGAGCAGCTGAAACCAACTGGTCAGGAATTTCGGCGAACTCAACAAATTGCGAGGCCAAACCGGCAGGCGTATGTCTCACCACGAGATTGTCGTAACCGGCATGTGAGCTGTTGAGGAAGAAAATGCCGTCCCATTTGGCTGGGTCGAAGCGGTCGCCGCTGCCTGGGGTCAAGCCGGCATTGATGCCTTGGATTTCAGGGACAGGTTCAAATTCGCCCGTGCAACCGTAATCGGCAAACAAAGCCACGCTGCCTTGACGGTTGTTGGCTTCGAGGTCAATCATGATTCTCCAGCGTGTCCATGTTGTTTCGTCATAATCGAAATCGACTGGCATTGTGTTGTTAGGCAGAACAATGCCGTTGACGAATCTATCCTGGCTGCTGACACCTGTAGTGACGAAATAGATGCCGCCATCTTGTGTAGGAAGGTTCGGGTTAGGCTGTGTAGTTTCGTAATTCATTGGAGGCAACACCACGCCATCGCCATCAGCATCGTAACCAACGCCGAAGCAAGTGCCCCACCAGTTACGGAACACATCCAGTTCGATTTCGATGGTGCCGCCATCGGAAAAGTCGAATTGGAAATTTGAAGTCGATTTGTGCGTTGCGATTTCACCGAAATTGGTGTTGGCATTGTCGAAGAAAACGCCCATGGTCTCATCAGGGCAAATGGCACCGCCTGCACCAAGGTATTCGGTTTTCAAAGTGCCGCCGCCTGCGCTGTGTGCGCGTGCCACCCAGTTGTCCTGACCGTTCAGGTTCTGGTTTTCGGCATAGTTGTTGAAATCGATTCTTGCCTCTGTCTGGGCAAATGTCCAAGTCACCGAAAGCAACAAGGAGAGAAGTAAGGTTAATTTTTTCATAGGTATGATTTTAAATTATTGATAACCAATATGATGAATTGCAATATTTATTAAAATTCATTCTTTTACGGTGCTAAAATAAAAGTTTTTCCATTATGGAAACATAAAGTTGATGTGATTTTGTGAAAACAAAAATAGTAGAGACGTTTCTTGAAACATCTTTCAACAACAAATTCAGGCCGACCGAAAAATTTCCAGTCAGCCTGAATTGTTTTGTAGAGACGCTCGTCACTCCTGCGAAGGCAGGAGAATCGCGTCTAATTTTAATTAGTTATTTCCGGGCAGCAATCAGCAGATCCAGCATCTTGATGGCTGATTCGCTGACCACGGTGCCAGGTCCGAAGATGGCAACGGCACCTGCATCATAGAGGAACTGATAGTCCTGTGCAGGAATGACGCCACCCACGGTGACCATAATGTCGGGACGACCGAGCTTTTCCAGCTCAGCGATGACCTGAGGCACCAAGGTCTTGTGACCGGCAGCCAAAGAGCTGACGCCGAGAATATGGACGTCGTTTTCGACAGCTTGCTTAGCGGCTTCGGCTGGAGTCTGGAACAGAGGTCCCATATCGACATCGAAACCTATGTCGGCATAACCTGTAGCGACAACCTTAGCGCCACGGTCGTGACCATCCTGACCCATCTTGGCAATCATGATGCGCGGACGGCGGCCTTCCATCTTGGCAAATTCATCAGCCTTGGCAACGGCTTCGGCAAATTTTGCATCGTCTTTTGTTTCCATAGAATAAACACCTGAAATTGAACGGATAACTGCTTTGTAACGGCCAGCGACCTTTTCGCATGCCATGGAAATTTCGCCCAAAGTGGCGCGGCACTTGGCAGCCTCGACAGCGAGAGCCAGCAAGTTGCCTTCGCCGGTCTCAGCCGACTTGGTGATGGCATCCAGGCAACGCTGCACATCGGCTTCGTTGCGGTTGGCGCGGAGTTGCTGCAAACGCTTGATTTGAGCGTCGCGCACGGCGGTGTTGTCCACTTCGAGGGTTTCGATTGGGTCTTCGTGGTCAAGGCGGTATTTGTTGATACCGACGATGATTTCACGGCCTGAGTCAATCTTAGCCTGCTTGCGGGCAGCGGCTTCTTCGATACGCATCTTCGGCAGACCCGTTTCGATGGCCTTTGCCATACCGCCCATGGCTTCGATTTCCATGATGTGACCCCAAGCGCGTTCAGCGATTTCCTTGGTGAGCGATTCAACGTAATAGGAACCAGCCCATGGGTCGACGACGCGGCAAACGTTGGTTTCTTCCTGGATGTAAATCTGAGTGTTACGGGCAATACGAGCCGAGAAATCGGTTGGCAAAGCGATGGCTTCGTCCAAAGCGTTGGTGTGCAGCGACTGGCTGTGACCGAAAGCAGCGCCCATAGCTTCGACACAAGTACGCGCCACGTTGTTGAATGGATCCTGTTCGGGCAGCGACCAACCTGAAGTCTGGGTATGTGTACGCAGTGCCAGTGATTTAGGATTCTTCGGGTTGAAGGTCTTCACAATCTTGGCCCACAACATACGGGCGGCACGCATCTTGGCGATTTCCATGAAATGGTTCATGCCCGA